>JBDTKD010000103.1:0-4026 GCA_039935515.1 Bradyrhizobium sp. | reverse complement strand
AGTTTTACTGATCCGAACGTTCGGCACGTCCTCTCGTTGATCCGAGAAAATTTTTCGGAAGCGCCCCCTGAACATTTTGCTCTGGTTCGCCCGCCGCACCGAAGTGATTTTAAATCAAAATCGCAATTCGAGGCGCGGTTGACGCAACACAACTTGTGGGCCGATGATTTGCAGCGCTATGGGCTACGGGTTGTTGAAGTTGATTCTTATGACGAAGTCCCGGAGCTGCTGCGAGAAGTCGAGCGGAAAGTAGCACAACGTCGAGTTTGGATAAGCGGCAGTTGGCCTGTCGGTCCAGAGGGTGGTCCGCACGCCGAGTTCGTTCATAAAATAGCGTTTGAACTCGGCTCATCTCTCGGAGCAGAAGGTCTTACCTTGGTCAGCGGCTCGGGGCTGCTCGTTGGCTCCGCTTCGGTCTCCGGTTTCCTATCCTCCCTTCAGCGGTCCGGTGGATGGGACCTCGAGCGCAGGCTGATTGCTCGACCCTTTCCGCAACCTCTAAATGGGAGGGAGCCCGACAGAGAGCAATGGCAACTCTTGAGGAACGAACTTGGTAGACTATCAGGTATAGCGATTTTTGTTGGTGGTCTGAAAATCGTTGGCGGCAAGTTGGTTGACGCCGATGGTGTTCTAGCAGAGTACGAAGTAGCGAGAACACACGGATCGTTTTTGTTGCCTATTGGCGCCACCGGGGGAGCCGCCAGCATCATTGCGAAGAAACTCATTGGAAGTTCGGCCACACAGCTTAAGAAGCTTCGGTGTCCCTCGAAGACTGAATTGAATCAGTTGTCGGATAAACGTAAATCACCTGCCGAACTCGTTAGGCTTGCGATGTCAATCATCAAGAAAACAGCGTCACTGTAGCGGCCGGCGCACGTTCCGAATTCAGCTTGATCGTGTCGATGTGCAAGTCGGGCTCGTGCATATCGCGAGGCTGTGTGATGAGTTTCGGATCTTGCCCGTCGGGTTGCGGGAGAGTGGCACGACGGGCAAACTTTCGCTTCACGGCGACCCCAAATCAGTGGCCTAACTCCGGCCGTCCCGTTCCGGCAAGAGGGGCGGTCGCGCGTCGTCACGAACGCGGGATGGGATGTGGTGGACGCGACAGCGTCGGCGCGCCATGGCGGTCGCGGGGATGAAGGCGCTGGCGAAGAACGGCCTGCGCTATCCGATCGCGCCCTATGGAATTCAGAGCGATGTACGGGCCGGCATGGGGGTTTCCTACGCCAAAAAGTAGCCTGTTTCAACTTGTGGATCTGTGTCCCGCATCGAGACGTTGTTCTTACAGAACCAATAGACTCAATTTTAATCCTATGGCGACGGCATCCGTTCGATTGCGAGCGCCCAGTTTTGTGAGCAGCGAGCCGACATGAAATTTGGCAGTCGCGAGCGAAATATTAAGATCTCTGGCGATCGACTTGTTGGACCCGCCCGCGGCGAGCTTTTCCAGGACCTGGCGTTCGCGCGCGGTGAGGAGTTCGTCGCTCTCGGCAGCCAGATCGTCGTAAATTGATTCCCGGGAGCGAGGACGTTCGATCCTTGAATGGGTGATCTGATACCCGTGGGCAACGAGTCGGATCGCCGCTTCGAGGATATCAAGGCCGGCTTTCTTGTCGATGCCATTGATGGTCGATTGTAATGCTGGCAAGTCTCCCAAAACCAGATGGGGACCGGGCTGGGCGGGAGCGGTGTCGGTCAAGATAACGTCCGCATCGTCGACGTTTTCCAGTTCAACCGCCTTCATTCGAGAAATCATCGAGATCACGCGTAACCGCAGTGTTCGGTCGGATAGGGCCAGTCCGACCAAAATTGAGCTCACAGCATCTGGCGCCAAAATCTCGTATGCGGCCTCGGTCTCATCCCGGTCTTCCATTTTGTCTATCTATGCGGGCCGCTTGCCCACAACAATATCGATGGTGGACTGTTGACCGCCCCGCAAGATACCGAGCGCGACCGTCGTACCGACGCTGTCCGGACCCAAATTTCGAAAGATCTGTCTCGATCCCGTTACGTCATCACCGTTCCAGCTGACGATGCAGTCGCCGAGGATGAGGCGCGCAATGGCAGCTGGTCCCTCTTTGTCGAGATGAACGATGATGGCTCCAGTGCGACGCTGTCCGTCCCGCAATGGATGCAGCTGAACGCCGAGATAGCCTCGCGAGATCGTACCTGACTTCTCCAGCAAGGCGGCGATGCGTTCGACGGTCCGAACGGGAATGACGATCGCCCGGCGTCTCGGCCCAAATGCAGCCAACCCAATGAGTCGCCCGGCCGCGTCAACGACGGCGCCGCCGTGGGCGCGACGGTCTAGCTTAAAACCCAGGCGAATTTTCCGGTCGATCTTTCCGCCCGACAAGCTCTGCCATTCACCTCCCGTTTCGGCAATGAAGCCAGCAGCTACCAGTTCGGAGGTCGCGCCGCGCCCGACGGCGATCGCAAAGTCTCCAGGGTGAGGCTCCGTTGCTGCCTCGAACGGATGATGCCCGGCATTTGCCTTGAACAGCGCGAGATCGGTGGATGGGTCCCGGCCAGCCAGTTCGGCCGTTATGACGGCGCCGCCACCGGTGACGACCTTAACGCGATCTCCGACGGCTTCGTCTGCGCTAATCACATATCCCTTGCGCCAGGCAACTCCGCTTGCCGCAGAGCCGTCTTCATTCTGTAGGGCCACCACACCTTCGGCGGTGTCCTTCACGGTCTGCCGTATGCCTTTCGACCAATCTTGAACCTGATCCATCGCTATTCCCTCGTTGCTTTCGATCGATCGAATGTCGCTGCCCGCGCGACCGATTTCTACTGGCCGCATGGCCAGGCGCAGCAGGCCGACTCGCCGAAGTCCACGTCGAGAACACCGCCTGACCCAACCATGACCACCTGTGGAAGTGCATTTGCGGCTAGCGGCAAAGAGCCGCTCGTTGGCAGCGAGGCGACAGCCAAACGCACGGACGACCTTTTTCGCGCTGGCAAGGAGGCGATCAAGCTATTTTCTGTTCCTGTTCGTCGATTGGCTCAGCAACTAGCTTTACGCCGAAAGAGCCCATGACCTTTCGAACGGTGTCGAACTCTGGTTTCGCCGTTTCTTTGAAGGTCTTGTAAAGGCTCTCGCGAGATAGGCCGGTAGCCTTTGCCACGTCGCCCACTCCCTTTGCACGTGCAACTGTATCAAGCGCAGTGCAAATGTAAGCAGGGTCGTTGGTCTCAAAAGCTTCAGTGAGATAAGAAGCAATCGCGGCGGGAGTTTTGAGATAATCGGCCGCGTCGAACTTCGAAACTTTTACCATTTTCTTTCCTTTCAGAGCTGCGCTGCGATTTCTTTGGCTCGTTTGATATCATTCTCTTGGGTCGACTTGTCGCCGCCACATAATATCAGGATGATCTTCTTGCCGGTCTGCTTGTAGTACACGCGATATCCGGGTCCGTATGTCAGACGCATTTCGCTAACACCTTCGCCGACCGGCTTCACATCACCGGGGTTGCCAAGACCGAGTCGCTCAATTCGCGAAGCTATCTTCGCAACCGCTTTCTGATCGCCGAGGGCCGAAAGCCAAGTATTGAATTCATCGGTCTTCTGGACCTCATACATATTGTATCCTATAGGATACAATATTGCCGATGTCAACGGCCCCCGGCCGGTTCCTGGCCACCTGCCGGCCCGCTGCAATCGTTTTCGCGATGGCTGGTGACCTGACCCGGAATGCCAGCGGCGTTCCCAAAGTCATGGCCGGGCATCGGCGCCGTCGGGTTGCGGCAGAGTGGCACGACGGGCAACATTCCGCTTCACGGCGACCCCAAATCAGTGGCTTAACGCCGGCCGTCCCGTTCCGGCAAGAGGGGCGGTCGCGCGTCGTCACGAACGCGGGATGGGATGTGGTGGACGCGAGAGCGTCGGCGCGCAAGACGTCGCAGGGCGAGTTGAACCTCGTGAGCGATTTGGAAGGCGCGCAAGACGAACGACGTCTTTAGCGTACGGCAAAACCGTGTGGTCCTGACACCCGTTGCTGGTGCCAAGTCGGCGGTGACCCATTC
>JBDTKD010000102.1:0-2906 GCA_039935515.1 Bradyrhizobium sp. | reverse complement strand
CTGATGACGGGGTTGCGGATTGCGACGGCGGATCTCGATGGCGCCGCCGAGGCCGCCCGCGAGGGCGGTGCCACCGCGATCTATGCGGCGGTGGATGGCCGCGCCGCGGGCCTGATCGCGATCGCCGATCCGGTCAAGCCGTCGGCGCAGGCCGCGCTGCGGGCGCTGCGCGGCGACAGCCTGCGCATGGTGATGCTGACCGGCGACAACCTCACCACCGCGCGTGCGGTGGCGGCGAAGCTCGGCATCGAGGAGATCGAGGCGGGCATCCTGCCAGCGCGCAAGAGCGAGGTGGTGCAGCGGCTGCGCCGCGAGGGCCGCTGCGTCGCCATGGTCGGCGACGGCGTCAACGACGCGCCGGCGCTGGCGGCGGCCGATGTCGGCATCGCGATGGGCGGCGGCACCGATGTCGCGATCGAAAGCGCAGGGATCACGCTGTTGACCGGCGACCTCGCCGGGCTGGTGCGGGCGCGGCGGCTATCGGCCGCGACCATGCGCAATATCCGCCAGAACCTCGCCTTCGCATTCATCTACAATGCCGCCGGCGTGCCGATCGCCGCCGGCGTGCTCTATCCGATATTCGGCATCCTGCTGTCGCCGATGCTGGGGGCCGCCGCGATGGCGTTGTCGTCAGTCAGCGTGATCGGCAACGCGCTGCGGCTGGCACGCACGCGGCTTGATTAGGGGTGGGGCGGGGCCCTCCGCGTCATTGCGACGGCATAGTGTCGTAGCCCGGATAGAGCCCTCGGGTCACGCCTTCGGCGTGCCCAAGGGCGCAATCCGGGAATCGCGATACGGGCAAGACGGCCCCGGATTTCGCTTACGCTGCATCCGGGCTACAAATTCTCGCCGTCATTGCAATGACGCGAGACCAGCTGCGCACAAAAACGTGATCATTTGCGTTTGGGCGGCGTGGATCGTATCCACGCGCGTCACCAAAGAAAAAAAGCCGGGCTCCAGAGAGCCCGGCTTGAGGTATTGGCCACGTGAGGCCGACACAATCACCTTCCAAGAGGGATTACTGAGCGTTCGCGCCACTGGAGGAGGGGGACAAATGCGTAACGCCAATGCTCAGCGTGGAAACATTATGGGCCGCGTCGGCACCCTGCGGCAACCGGGTGAGCCGCATGTCAGTCATGCGATGACCGGGGGCTTGCAAATGTCAGGACGGCCAGCGCTGCGCCTTGCTCACCACGAAGTCGCGAAACACCTGCACGCGCGCCACCGTTTTCAGCTCTTCGGGGTAGACGAAATAGGTGTCGAGCTGGATCGAATCGGATTCGCCGAACAACTGCACCAGGCGATTGTTTTCCTCGACCAGATAGTCCGGCAGCGCCGCGATGCCGAGCCCCTGCTGGCACGCGCGCACCAGCCCGAGGATGTTGTTGACCTTGAAATAGGTTTCGCGCGGACCGCTGCCGTTGCGTCCGGCCTCGATCAGCCAGGCGCGGTTCTGCAGATGCGGCGCGACCTGTCCGTCGCTCAGCGTGATGATGCGATGCGCATCGAGCTCGTCGAGCGTCCGCGGCGTGCCGAAACGCTTGATGTATTCCGGCGAGCAGTAGGCGTGAAAGCCCATCGCGAACAGCTTGCGCTGGATCAGGTCGGGCTGCGTCGGTTTGCGGGTGCGGATCGCGACATCGGCCTCGCGCATCGACAAATCGAGTTCCTCATCGGTGACGATCAGGGAAATCCGGATCTCGGGGTAGAGCGCGGTGAATTCGCCGAGCCGCGGGATCAGCCAGTTGATGCCGACGCCGGGGGTGGTGGTGATCTTGAGGTCGCCGCTCGGCCGCTCGCGGCTGTCGGTGAGCTTGGCGCGTGCCGCCTGCAGCTGCATGAACACGTCGTGGGCGGTGCGGAACAAAAGGTCGCCCTGCTCGGTGAGAATGAGGCCGCGCGCGTGGCGGTGGAACAGCGACACCGAGAGCTCCTGCTCCAGCGCGCTGACCTGGCGCGACACCGCCGATTGCGACAGCCCAAGCTGCTCGCCGGCATGGGTGAAGCTGCCCGCTTCCGCCGCCGCGTGAAACACTTTCAGCTTGTCCCAATCCATATCGGTAAATCCGTCGCGAGCTCGGTTCATGATCATTCCGCCGCCGCGCGCTCGCTCGCGCGCAAGGCGAGAAAACGTTCGGCCTCGAGGGCGGCCATGCAGCCAAGGCCTGCGGCCGTGACTGCCTGCCGGTAGGTTTCGTCGGCGATGTCGCCGGCGGCGAACACGCCCGGCACCGAGGTCGCGGTCGAGTTCGGCGCCACCTCGACATAACCCGACGGCTTCAGCTTGATCTGGCCGAGAATCAGCTCGGTCGCCGGCGCGTGACCGATCGCGATGAAGACGCCGTCCGCGGCGACCTCGGTCAGCGCACCGCTTTTGACATTCTTCAGCCGGACGTGGGTGACCTTGCTGGGGCTTTCGGTGCCGCAGATTTCGTCGATCGCGCTGTCCCAGATCACCCGGATTTTCGGATGCTTGAACAGGCGGTCCTGCAGGATGCGCTCGGCGCGGAAATGATCGCGGCGGTGCACGATGGTCACCTGGGATGCGAAGTTGGTGAGAAACAGCGCTTCCTCGACCGCAGTGTTGCCGCCGCCGACCACCATGACTTCCTTGCCGCGGTAGAAGAAGCCGTCGCAGGTGGCGCAGGCCGAAACGCCGAAGCCCTTGAATTTTTCCTCCGACGGCGTTCCGAGCCAGCGCGCCTGGGCGCCGGTGGCGAGGATGACGGTGTCGGCGCGATAGACGTCGCCGCTGTCGCAGGTCAGGCGGAACGGCCGCTGCCCGAGTTCAAGCCGGGTGACGAGATCGGTGACGATCTTGGTGCCGACATGGGCGGCCTGCTTCTCCATCTGCTCCATCAGCCACGGGCCCTGGATGACATCGACAAAGCCGGGATAGTTTTCGA
>JBDTKD010000101.1:0-11998 GCA_039935515.1 Bradyrhizobium sp. | reverse complement strand
GGAACTGATCGCCATCTTCATGACCCAGGTGCTGCCGTCGAGCGCCTATCCATTGCGCCGAGAACTGCGCACCATGGTCTACGCCGCAATCACCGACAGCAATCTCTAAAGCGGTTTCCGGTTCGCTCGAATCGTTGTTGCGTCTCCCGAGGCCTCATGTTCGAGACGCGCGAAGGCGCGCTCCTCACCATGAGGGTCTCGGACCTCGTCCTGAGGAGCAGCGCGAAGCGATGCGTCTCGAAGGATGAAGCCATGAAGGTGGAAATGGCGCTAGCGCTTTGTTGACAGGATCAGCGCTTTGGGCTGAATAAGCAACGGACAATATGCAGTCTTTCAGCGTTTTCCAGGACGGGAGCGCGCAGGGCGGGTGCGAAGGCGTCAAAAGAATTGCCGCGCGCCCGGGGGGAAACAAATGCTGGACTTTGTTCAGCAGCTGGTGAGTGGCATTGCGCTCGGCTGCGTCTACGGCCTGATCGCGCTCGGATTCGTCCTGGTCTACAAAGCCACCGAAGTCGTCAATTTCGCCCAGGGTGACCTGATGATGCTGGGCGGATTCTTCGCCTTCACTTTCATCGGCATTCTCGGACTGAATTACTGGGTCGGATTTGCCGCCGCGGTGTTCTCGATGGCGCTGTTCGGCGTGCTGGCCGAGCGGCTGGTGGTACGTCCGATCCTGGGCTATCCGCAATTCTCCATCATCATGGCAACGATCGGACTAGGATATTTCCTGCGCTCGATCGCCGGCATGATCTGGGGCACCGACGACTTCAAGATTGAAACGCCGTTCAGCGAGGGGGTGCTGCGGATCGGCGCGCTCGTGCTCGCCTATGACAAGCTCTCGGTGATCGCGGCAACCGTCATCCTTTGCGCCCTGCTCTATCTCTTCTTCAACAAGACCAAGCTTGGCACCGCCATGCGGGCCAGCTCCGAGAACATGCTGGCTGCCTACTACATGGGCATTCCGGTCAAGCGCGTGGTGTCGACCGTCTGGGCGATCAGCGCGGCGGTCGCGACCTGCGCCGGCGTCCTGCTCGCCCCGATCACCTTCATCCATTCCAATGTGGGGCTGGTGCTGGGGCTGAAGGCGTTTCCAGCCGCCGTGCTCGGCGGCTTCGGCTCGATTCCCGGGGCGGTCGTGGGCGGCGTGCTGATTGGCGTGATCGAGAGCATGGCCGGCTTCTACCTGCCGGAGGGGTGGAAGGACGTCGCGCCCTATCTCGTTCTCCTGCTGGTGCTGCTGCTCAAGCCGGAAGGCCTGTTCGGCCTTCCCATTCGCAAGAAGGTCTGAGGGCGCACCGATGCGGTTTTTGTTCAAGACCGACTACGAAGACGACATCCGGCTGTTCCCGCACTCGGGGTACGTGTTGTCCTACGGCACGCTGCTGATCCTGCTGGCGATCGCGCCGTTCGTTCTCTCAAGTTACATGGTGAGCCAGCTGGTCTTTGTCTGCATCTACGCCACGGTCGGCGTCGGGCTGCTGATCCTCACCGGCTTCACCGGGCAAGCCTCGCTGGGCCACGCCGCGTTTCTGGCGATCGGCGCCTATACTGCCGCCTATCTGCAGCAGTTCAACGTGCCCTTTCCGGTGTATTTCCTGGCTGCCGGGCTACTGACCGGCGTCATCGGCGCGGTGGTCGGATTTCCGGCGCTGCGGCTGCAGGGCATTTATCTCGTCATCGCCACGATTTCCTTTGCCTTCATTGTCGAGGAAATCCTGGCCCGATGGGAAAGCGTCACGCATGGCAACGAAGGCATGCGGGTCAAGGCCATCGAGTGGCTCGGCGTGCAGCTGCAGCGCGACAGTCCGGCGTTTTATTTCCTCTGCCTTGCCGTCCTGATCCTGACCATCGTCGGCACGCTCAACCTGTTGCGCTCGCCGACCGGTCGAGCCTTCATCGCGATCCGCGACAGCGAGACGGCAGCGCGCAGTATGGGCATCAACGTCTCGCTCTACAAGGTGAAGTCGTTTGCCATCAGCGCCGCGATCACCGGCTTTGCCGGCTGCCTGTTCGCCCACAAGCTGTCCTTCATCAGTCCCGAGATGTTCACCCTGCAGCTCTCGATCGAGTTCATCATCGTGATCCTGATCGGCGGCATCTTCAGCCTGCACGGCGCGGTGCTGGGGGCAATCTTCATCGTCATGATCGATCCGTTCCTGACCTATCTGAAGGACGACGTGCCGGGCCTGATCGGAGGCCTTGCTGCGGCATTTGGCGCAGGAAGTTCGCGCGCCGCGCATATTCAGGACAGCGTGGCTGCAATTGCCTCCGCCAATGGCCTCAAGGGCGCGATTTACGGCATCATCATCGTGCTGTTCGTGCTGTTCGAGCCGCTCGGCCTGTACGGCCGCTGGCTCAAGATCAAATTGTTCTTCCAGCTGTTCCCGCTCTACAAGCGCGCCACCTTCAAGCGACAGAAAATCTACGTGAAATCGGAGCGGAATCGATGAGCTATTTCCGCGCCGAAAATCTCTCCCTGCATTTCGGCGGCCTGAAGGCGGTCGACGCCGTCTCCTTCGCGGTGGAGAAGGGCGAGATCCTGTCGATCATCGGCCCCAATGGCGCCGGCAAGAGCTCGATCTTCAACCTGATTTCGCGCATCTACACCCCGACCTCGGGCAGGATATTCTTCGAGGAGCAGGACATCACCGACGAGCCCACCTATGGCATCGCCAGGCTCGGCATCGCCCGCACGTTCCAGAATATCGAACTGTTCGAGAATGCGACCGTGCTCAGCAATCTTTTGGTCGGGCGGCACCGGCATTGCACCACCCGCCTCTGGCAGGAGCTGTTGTTCCTGCCGGGCGTGCGGGCAAATGAAAAAAAACATCGTCGCCGCGTCGAGCAGGTCATCGAATTTCTCGATCTGGAGCCTTACCGCGACAAGGTGATCTCCCAGCTGCCTTACGGCGTTCGCAAGGTCATCGAGTTGGCCCGCGCCCTCTGTTCCGAGCCAAAACTGATCCTGCTCGATGAGCCATCGTCCGGGCTCAACGTCGAGGAGACCGACGACATGTCGTTCTGGATCAGGGACATGAAGTCGGAACTCGGCATTACCGTGGTGATGGTCGAGCACGACATGACGCTGGTCAATCGCATTTCCGACCGGGTGATTGCGCTGAACTATGGCCGCGTGCTGGCAATGGGAACGGCGGCGGAAGTGCAGCACCATCCCGATGTCGTCGCGGCCTATCTCGGCAGCTAGAGAGGACGTCATGAGCGCCGACATCATCCTCAAGCTCAGCAATATCGAAAGCTATTATGGGCCGATCATGGCGATCAGGGGCATCAGCCTCGAGGTTCCGCGCGGCTCGATCGTCACGCTGCTCGGCGCCAACGGCGCCGGCAAGACCACGGTGCTCAAGACAATTTCCGGAATTGTCGATCCGCAGAAGGGCGCGATCGAGTTCATGGGCAGGCCGATCCAGCGGCTGGAAGCCGACAAGATCGTGCGGCTCGGCGTCAGCCATGTGCCGGAAGGGCGCGAGGTCTTTCCGTTCCTCTCCGTGCGCGAGAACCTGATGATGGGCGCCTATCCGCGTCGGGATCGCGATGGGGTCGTCGAGGACTTGCAACGGGTCTACGGCTACTTCCCGCGCCTGAAAGAGCGGCTCGATCAACCCGCGGGCCAGCTCTCCGGCGGCGAACAGCAAATGCTGGCGATCGGGCGGGCGCTGATGAACCGGCCGGTGCTGCTCCTGCTGGATGAACCCTCGCTCGGCCTGTCGCCGATACTGGTGAAGGAGATTTTTGCCATCATTCGCCGCGTCAACGAAGAGCAGGGCATGTCGATTCTTCTGGTCGAGCAGAATGCGAAAGTCGCACTTCAGACCGCGCATTATGGTTATGTGCTCGAAATCGGCCGGGTCGTGATGAATGACACCTGCGAGCGGCTGATGCATTCCAGGGACATCCAGGAGTTCTATCTCGGCGCCAAGGAAGCCGGCGCAAGGGGTGAACGGCGCTGGAAAAAGAAGAAAACGTGGCGTTAAATAGCCGTTCGCTTCGACAGCGATCAAGACCGGCCGTGAAGCCGGCACGTCGATGCGGGGCAGGACAGAGGAGGGAGCGGGGATGGCCGGACCGGCAGTGCTGACGGTCGCCGACACGATCGCAAACAGCTTTGCGCTCGCGGTGCAGACGCGCGGCGATAGTCCCGCGATCCGCGAGAAGAAATTCGGCATCTGGCAGCCGGTCAGCTGGCGCGAGTGGCTGAAGGTTTCGCGGGAGATCGCCTATGCGCTGGTCGCCGTCGGCTTCCGACCGGGCGATGTCGCTTCCATCATGGCCAATGCAGTTCCGGAATGGGTGTTTGCCGACATCGGCATTCTCTGCGCCGGCGGCGTCTCATCCGGGATCTATCCGACCGATTCGGCGCCACAGGTGGAATATCTCATCAGGGATTCCGGAACCAGGGTGCTGTTCGCGGAAGACGAGGAGCAACTCGACAAGATCCTGACCTGCCGGCCGCATTGCCCCACGCTGCAGCGCATCGTGGTGTTCGACATGGAGGGCCTGAGCGGTTTTTCCGATCCGATGGTGATGTCGCTTGCGGAGTTCATGGCGTTGGGGCGTAACCACATGCAGGGCCGCGACGCGCTGTGGGACGAAATGCTTGCAAGTCGCGGCGCCAACGACCTCGCCATTCTGGTCTACACGTCCGGCACGACCGGGCCGCCCAAGGGCGCGATGCATGCGAACCGCAGCGTGGTGCACCAGATGCGCCACGCCGGCGATTTGTTTCCCTCGACAGATACCGAGGAACGACTGGTGTTCCTGCCGCTCTGCCATGTCGCCGAGCGGGTCGGCGGCTATTATGTCTCGCTTGCCTTGGGATCGGTGATGAATTTCGCCGAAAGCCCGGAAACCGTTCCCGACAATTTGCGCGAGGTGCAGCCGACCCTGTTTCTCGCGGTGCCGCGGATCTGGGAGAAGTTCTATTCCGGCATCACCATTGCATTGAAGGATGCAACCGCGTTGCAGAAATGGGCCTATCGCCACGCGATCGCGATCGGTTATCGAATGACCGATTGCAGGCTTCAGGGCGAAACGCCGTCACCATCGTTGCGGCTTTCAAATCGGCTCGCTTATTGGCTGGTGTTCCGCAACATCCGCCGCATGCTCGGGCTTGACCGCTGCCGCCTCGCCTTTACCGGGGCTGCGCCGATCGCGCCGGATTTGATCCGCTGGTATCTCGCGCTCGGCATCGACATGCGCGAAGTCTATGGCCAGACCGAAAACTGCGGGGTCGCGACCTTGATGCCGGCCGACCGGATCAAGCTCGGCTCGGTCGGCAAGGCCGTGCCGTGGGGCGAGGTCGCGCTCTCGCCGGAAGGCGAAATCCTCATCAAGGGCGAGTTTCTGTTCATGGGCTACCTGAACCAGCCCGAAAGAACCGCCGAGGCCGTCGATAGCAGGGGATGGCTGCACACCGGTGACGTCGGGACCATGGACAATGAAGGTTTTGTCAAGATCACCGACCGGATGAAGGACATCATCATTACCTCTGGAGGCAAGAACATCACGCCGTCCGAGATCGAGAACCAGCTTAAATTCTCGCCTTACGTCTCTGACGCCGTCGTGATCGGCGACCAGCGTCCCTACCTCACCTGCCTCGTGATGATCGATCAGGAGAATGTCGAGAAATACGCTCAGGACCATGACATTCCCTTCACCAACTACGCGAGCCTGTGCCGCGCGGCCGAAATCCAGGAACTGATCCAGCGCGAGATCGAGACGGTCAACAGCAACTTCGCCCGCGTGGAGACCATCAAGAAATTCTTCCTGATCGAACGTCAGCTGACGCCGGAGGACGAGGAACTGACGCCGACCATGAAGCTGAAGCGGAATTTCGTGAACAAGCGCTATTCCGCCGAGATCGACGCCATGTATCGCGATCGGGCGGTGGCCTGATCGGACGGATTCTTTGAAACGGCGAAGGACCAGCAGGCCAACCCTTCGCTCAACACGGGCCACGGAAGAAGGAGGAGTAAAATGTCAAAGTCGAAAGTGCTCGGCCTTGCGTTGGGCGCGCTCGCGCTTACGCATCTGCCGGCCATAGCCCAGACCACCAAGGTTACCAATGAAGGCATCTCGGCCAACGAGATCGTGATTGGTACCCATCAGGATTTGTCGGGTCCGATCAAGGTCTGGGGCGTGCCGGTTTCCAACGGCATGAAATTTGCGGTCGAGCAGATCAATGCGGCGGGAGGCATCAATGGCCGCAAGCTGCGCATGATCCTCGAGGACAATGGCTACGACCCCAAGAAGGCGGTGCTGGCGTCGCAGAAAATGGTCGAGCGCGACAAGATTTTCGCCATGATCGGGCCGATGGGATCGCCGACCGTCCTTGCGGCACAGGACGTGCTGTTTGACGCCGGCGTGCTGCAGCTGTTTCCGCTGACTGCGGCCGAATTCACCTTCAAGTTCGATCCCGCAAAGCCGCAGGAACGGCTGAAATTCAACAACCTCCTGCCCTATGTCGAGAGCACGCGTGCCGCGCTCAAATACATGATGGACTGGAAGAATTTCAAGAAGCCCTGCATCATGCACCAGGACGACGAGTACGGCAAAAACGTGCTCGACGGCTTCAACCAGCAGCTCCAGGCCATGAAGGTACAGCCGGCCTCGATCACGAGCTACAAGCGCGGCGCCTCCGACTTCAGCGCCCAGATCGCCAAGATGAAATCCGACGGCTGCGATCTGGTGGTGCTCGGCACCATCATACGCGAGACCATCGGCGCCATGAGCGAGGCCAGGAAGCTCGGCTGGGACGTGACCTTCCTCGGAGCGACGCCAACCAACGTGCTCGAAGTACCAACGCTCGGCAAGGATGCCGTCGAGGGACTCTATGCCGCATCAGGCTTCGAGATTCCCTACGAGGATACGGCCACCGGCAAGGTCAAGGAGTGGCTGGCCAGCTATAAGAAGATGTTCGGCACCGACGCCAATACGCAGGCGATCATCGGATACAATGCGGTCGAAACCTTTGCCTTTTACGCGCAAAAGGCCGGCAAGGATCTGACCGGTCAGAAGATGCTCGATTCGCTGGAATCGGGCGAGAAGTTCAACGACATCTTCAGTTCCCCGCCGACCAAGTTCTCCAAGACCGACCACCTCGCCAACACCATCACGCAGGTGCAGCAGATCCGGCACGGCCGCTGGACGCTGGTGAAGGACAATTTGATGTTCTGACGACGATCGGAAGCAAAGGGGCTGCGCGTCCGCGTGCAGCCTTTTCATTTGCCGGGAAATGCCGTCAATCTCTAAGCGGTTTCTTGTTCACTCGAATCATTGTTGCTTCTCCCGAGGCCTCATGGTTCGAGACGCGCGAAGGCGCGCTCCTCACCATGAGGGTTTGAGACCTCATCCTGAGGAGCAGCGCGAAGCGATGCGTCTCGAAGGATGAAGCCATTGAGGTGGAAATAGCTCAGCCGATATTCTGCAGCGCCGGAAACGTCTCCAGCAGCCAGATGCTCACACCGGAGATCGCGCCGCTGAGAAAGCCGATCCCGGTGATCACCATCAGCACGCCCATCGCGCGCTCGACAGTGGCAAGATGCCGCTTCATCCGCGAGAACAGCGACGAGAATTGCTCGACCAGGAACGCCGCGGCCAGAAACGGGATGCCAAGGCCGGCCGAATAAACCGCAAGCAGGCCCGCCCCCTTGGTCACCGTCGCCTCGGCGGCAGCGACTGAGAGGATGGCAGCAAGGATCGGACCGATGCAGGGCGTCCAGCCGAACGCAAAGGCAAGGCCCATCACATAGGCTCCCCACAGGCCGACCGGCTTTGGAATTGGCAACCGCCCTTCCCGCATCAGGAAACCGATCCGGGTCAGGCCGAGGAAGTGCAGGCCCATGATGATGATGACAATGCCGGCGGCGATCGACAGTTCGGCCGACCAGGCGCGGATCAGCCCCCCGATCAGCGAGGCGCTGGCGCCGAGCGCCACGAACACGGTGGAGAATCCGAGCACAAACATGACCGCCGAGATCATCACGGCACGCCGCGGCGCCGCGGCCGTTTCGGCGTTGGCGACCTGTTCGATGGTGGCGCCGGTGAGGTAAATCAGATAGGGCGGCACCAGCGGCAGCACGCAAGGCGACAGGAAGCTGACCAAGCCCGCGATCAACGCTGCGGGAATCGAAACATCGTGAATCATGCCGCCATCGCTATCGTTCGGAGGTTGCCGCACCCTGCCCGGCCGAGGCCTGGCGGAGGCGCAGCAGGTTGATCCGGCCTGATGTAGCGGATGCGGGCTATGACGGACAGACCTGCTGCCGTCCGGAATATCACGAGTGGGCTGTTATCGATCACCAATGCGGCATTGTGACCGCGCAGCCGGAAGGCCGCCGACGCGACGCGCGCGCCGCCCGACCGGGGCAGGATACGGGATATCCCGATTATCCACCAAAAGGCCGATGCCGCCGCGTTATTTGACCAGCTTCAGCACGGTCGGAGGACGCCGCGGCCGACCCTGCGGCGACGGCGGACGCGATCCCTCCGCCAGCCAGTGATCCGGCGTCATCGCATCGCACAAGGCCTTCAATTCCGAATCCGCAATCCGGTTGAGCTTCATCCGAAGCTGCAGAATCGCGACGGAGACCAATTGCGCCGTCTCCCGGCTGGCGCTGGCGAGGAGAACCGCCCGGCACTGCTCGAGGGTTGCAAGGGTCGAATACAGTTTCTGTTCTGAACTAGCCACTTGCGTTTTTCCCGATCCCGAGCTTGCGAGGTAAAGTCGAGGCGATCCAGTCGGTCGTTTCATAGACCTCTCCATACAGTCCGGATATTTTCGAAACCGCGCGATGGATTTGATCGGCCGGAATGTCGTCGAGCGCGTGGCTGGCGGAGGCATCGCACAGATAAATGACCTTGTGATTGCGATGGAAGGCGTCGATCAAGGTCGAAAGACAGGTCGATTCGCCTGCAAACCCGGCAAGTACGATGCCGCCGCGGCTCTGGTTCAGCAATGCGGCGAACGGCTCGGACGAATAGCAGGACGGGCTGCTGCGCTCGAACACCATCTCGCTGCGATACGGCTCGAAACCCTCGATCCACTGCACGAAGGGCGTTGCGCGATTGAAAAAGGCCGACTCGTTGAGCATGCGCACGAACGCCACCGGCAGCCCGATCCCGCGTGCGTGGTCGAGCACGCGCCGGCAATTATCCAGCGCACGGTCGATATCGGGAATCGCCAGCAGACGCGGTCTGGCCAGGTATTCCTGCTGCATGTCGACGAATACGACAATCGGTACGTTCGATGAGTTTGCGAATGTCCGAAGACTGACGACTGAAGTCACGCGGTTACCCTTCGCGGCGGGAACGCGATCGGCCGGCGCAGCGATGCTCGGGTGGTTCCGGCAGCACGGGCGTTGGACCTGACGACCACGGGTCCCGCCATGGTTGTTGTTCGTCCGATATTCTGGCAAGTTTAGCGGCTGGAAGGGGCCATGTATGCGTCCGTTACTGGAAAGGGGCGTTCCTCAGGAGGAACACCATCGAATCGGCTTCAGCGGTTTGACCGACTGGGACGCCGCCAGGGTGTTCCTGGAAGTGGTGCGGTGCGGCAGCTTCAGATCGGCGGCGGAACGGCTGGAACTGTCGATCAATGTCGTCCGCAGGCGGATCGATGACTTCGAGCGGCAGATCGGCGCCACGCTGTTTACCCGCGATGTCCACGGCACACGGCTGACCGACGAAGGTTCGCTGGTGGTTTCGGCGGTCGAACGCATGGAAGCGGCGTCGTTCGACTTGCTCCGTGCCGGCAGTTCCGTCGCCAATACGCTGTCGGGCGAGGTCCGGGTTGCCGTCACCGAAGGCCTTGGCACCTTCTGGCTGGCCCCCCGGCTGGTTGAATTTCAGCAATCGTTTCCGAATATTCTGGTCGATCTGCATTGCGCGATGCGTTCCGCGGACGTCTCGCGGCATGAGGCCGACATTGCGATCCATCTGACCCGACCGGCCTCGCTCGACGTCAAACTGATCCGGCTCGGCCGGATCCATCTGATGTTTTTTGCCAGCCAGAGATACATCGACATTTTTGGCGCGCCGCGGACCGCCGCGGACCTGAGCCGGCATCGACTGGTGGTCCAGGTCGCCGATCAGATCGCCGCCAAGGAGGTGTTCGAGAGCTGGTTCCCCGGCCAGTCTCTGCACGACATGCTGGTCATGAAAACCAATGTGAGCAGCGCCAACTACTGGGCGGTCGCCAATGGCGCCGGTGTTGGCGTATTCCCGACCTATGCTTGCGCGCTTGGCGGGAACATAGTACCTCTGGAGGTTGAACTCAACCGGCCATTCGATATTTGGCTCTCCTATCATCCCGGTAGCGGGCGGATCCCCCGGGTTCGGCGCATGATCGACTGGCTGGTCGAGGCGTTTAATCCTGCTAAATTCCCGTGGTTTAAAGATGAATTCATCCATCCAAACGAGCTTAAAGCGGTATATAAGGTTGAATCCCTGACGCATCTGTTCGGGGGCTTCTCGACCGAAGGACGGTGAAACCGGTATGAACAAATCAGCGGCAAAGAAGATGAAGCAGCGCAGTGCCGGAAAGCCCGACATCGAGATGGGCAAGCGAATTCGGCTGCGGCGCGTCGAGCAACGAATCTCGCAGGCGGAACTCGGCGACCAACTCGGCGTCAGCTTCCAGCAGGTTCAGAAATATGAGAAGGGCGTCAACCGGGTCGGGGCCGCCCGCCTTCAGCAAATCGCCACGGCGCTCGACGTACCCGTCACCTTCTTCTACGACGGCGACGGCAAGGCGCGCGAAGTCGAGAGCCTGCTGGTCCTCGACAGTTCGTTCAGTCTGAGACTGCTGCGGGCCTACAGCAAGATCAAGGATCAGACCGTGCAGCGTCAATTGGTGTCGCTGATGGAATCGATTGCCGCCAACGAAGATTGACGCCTGTTCGGCTCTGATTGAATCAGAGCCGGGCTCCAGTTTTTTGATTTGACGCATTTTCTTCACGCCAACCGGCATCCACTTCGCCGGAATGCGCTGCTGCGCCGCCGGTATCGCTGGCGGCGCCGCGGACACGATCGATCAGCATCAGCGGATCCGACGGCGGCGTATCGCCCCGCCATGCTACCTGCTGATCCGGCCGCGACAGCACCAGCCGGTGGCGGCAGAAGACCTCGGATTGCGACGAATCGACGTCGAGCACTTTCAGCGGCACGCCACGGTGGCGCGCCGCCGCTTCCAGCGCCGCCACATCCACGGCAGCAAACCGCAGCAGCGTGAACTCCGGCCCCATGGCGTCGTAGAGCGAACCGCCGTTCCCTAACCACAGATGGGGGGTCCGGCAGCCAGGGACGGTCGATGGCGTGTAGCCGCTCATCGTATAGGCCGGCTGCTCCGCCCCGTCATAGGCGATGATCGGCGAGCGATCGTAATAGATGCCGAAATTGAGGCCCGCGCAGGCATATTGCTGGACATTGATGTCATAGGCGAGACGTCCGACCTCGGCGCGCGCCGCTTCGCCCCGCGGCCCGGCCTGTTCGATTTCATCGGGCACCGCGCCGCGACGGCGAATTTCAGCCTCGGCGTGCGACATCGCAAACCGCGAGACCTGGCTGGTAATTGGCCAGCGTTCCGCCTCATAGGCATCCAGGATCTGGGCCGGCGCCCAGCCGTTGAGATGCGCGGCAAGCAGCCAGGACAGGTTCACGGCGTCGGCAATCCCGGCGTTCATGCCGTAGCCGGCATAGGGCACCCAGATGTGCGCCGCATCGCCGGCGATGAACGCGCAACGGTCGCGAAACCGGTTGGCAATCAGCCGTCGGCCGTACCAATCCTCTTTCGAAATGATGTCATAGTCGAACTCGGCTCCGACGCCGAGAATGGTTCGGATACAGGCGTCGCGATCGACCGCGTCAAAGTCGGTCTCGCCGGGTTTCATGTAGTTGTGAACCAGCCAGCGCTCGCGGCCGTCGATCGCATACACCATGCCGGAGCGCCGCGGGTTGATCGCGCCGGTGCCCCAGGCATTGG
>JBDTKD010000100.1:0-3629 GCA_039935515.1 Bradyrhizobium sp. | reverse complement strand
GATGCATGGTCCACCGTTGCATTTTTCAGCATGATCGGTGGTCTTATCGGCGCTCTCTGCGCGGCAGTACCGGGATTTATCGACTTGCTCTTCTATAAGGGGGGCACTCCCCCAGTGAAGAAAATCGCGCTGACCCACATGGCGATCAATCTCACTGCTGTCGTCCTATATGCAATAAATATCTGGCTGCGCGCCAGCGGCCCCACGAATTTGGGCACGGGGCTGAGCGCTCCCATCGTGCTTTCGATTATCGGCGTCGCACTCCTCGTCGTCTCCGGCTGGCTCGGCGGTCAATTGGTGCATGTCTACGGTGTCGGCGTCGAGGGGCGCGAATGACGCCGTAACGACTTGTGGCCGCCGGCGGCCCGAGACGCGTTACGACAGTCTTCACGCCCAGACGTGCTCGCGGAAGCAACGATCAAACCGGAGAATTCACATGAACGTAGCGTCTTCTGCAATGCCCTTCGATCCCGCATTGGACAATGAGTGCATCAACACTCTGCGCTTCCTCTCCGTGGACGCTGTGCAAAAGGCCGATAGCGGTCACCCGGGAATGCCGATGGGCGCTGCGTCGATGGCGTATGTGCTATGGACCCGGTTCCTCAAATACAACCCGGCCAATCCCGGGTGGTTCGACCGCGATCGTTTCGTGCTCTCTCCCGGGCACGGTTCGATGCTGCTGTACAGTTTGCTGCACCTTACCGGCTACGATCTTTCTCTCGAACAGATCAAGCGGTTTCGACAGTGGGGCAGCATGACGCCGGGACATCCCGAGCGGGGCGTTGCGCCAGGCGTCGAGACGACCACGGGGCCGCTCGGTCAAGGCTTCGGCAACGGCGTGGGTTTGGCGATGGCCGAAGCGCACCTGGCGGCGTGTTACAACCGGCCCGGCGCCGAGATTGTCAACCATTTCACCTATGGGATCGTTAGCGATGGCGATCTGATGGAGGGCGTATCCTCCGAGGCTGCGTCCCTCGCCGGCCATTTGAAGCTCGGCAAGCTGATCTATCTCTATGACGACAACCGGGTGACGCTGTCGGCTGGAACCGACATCACGTTCACCGAGGATCGCGCGCGCCGCTTCGAGGCCTACGGCTGGCACGTCCAGTCGGTCGCCGACGGCAACAATCTAACGGCGGTCGACGAGGCACTGCGCGCGGCACGTAGCGAAACGGAACGGCCGTCACTCATTCTGGTGCGCACCCATATAGGCTATGGTTCACCCGACAAACAGGACAGCTTTGAATCGCATGGGTCGCCCTTGGGAGTCGACGAAGTCCGGCTTGCGAAGCAAAATCTGGGCTGGCCGAGCGAGCCGCTATTTTATATCCCCGAGAAGGCAGGCGAACACTTTCGCAAGGCAATCGAGCGTGGAAAGTCGGCCGAGACGGAGTGGAGCGATAGATTCGCTGCCTACGACCGAGCGTTTCCCGATCTGGCGAAAGCGTTTCAACAGGCCATGCACGGCGAATTGCCAGATGGATGGGATAGGGATATTCCGGTTTTCCCTGCGGATACAAAGGGCATTGCCACTCGCGTCGCTGCGGGGAAGGTGATGAATGCCGTCGCGCCTCGATTGCCGGCGCTGATCGGCGGTTCGGCGGATTTGAACCCATCGACCCATACTGCACTTTCGGGATTGGGGGATTTTGAGCCAGCCGGAGTGACCGTACGCGACAAGCAAGGCGCGGTGGACGGTGTCTGGGGCTACGCCGGCCGCAATCTCTATTTTGGCGTACGCGAGCATGGCATGGGAGCGATCCTGAACGGTCTGGCGGCGCACGGCGGCACCGTGCCATTCGGCGCGACATTCTTGATCTTCTCCGACTACATGCGGCCGCCGATCCGCCTCGCCGCGATGATGAAGCTGCACGTGATCTATGTTTTCACCCACGACAGCATCGCCTTGGGACAAGACGGATCCACCCATCAACCGGTGGAGCAGCTCGCCGGCCTGCGCGCGGTTCCTGGCCTCACGGTCATCCGTCCGGGCGATGCTAATGAGACGGCCGTCGCCTGGCGGGTCGCGCTGGAAGCGGGGAACCACCCCGTTGCGTTGGTTCTGACGCGTCAGAATGTGCCGACGCTCGATCGCACTCAATGTGCCGCGGCAGATGGCTTGCGCCAGGGTGCCTACGTACTTGCTGATGCCCCGAACGGCAAGCCGGATGTCATTCTGATTGCAACCGGTTCAGAGGTTGGACTGGTTATGGCCGCTCGACAGACATTGCAGGAGCGCAACGTCATGGCGCGGGTTGTTTCGATGCCGAGCTGGGATCTGTTCGATGCGCAGCCGCGGAGTTATCGCGACCAGGTGTTGTTGCCTTCAGTCCGCGCGCGGTTGGCCGTTGAGGCGGGTGCATCGCAGGGTTGGCATCGCTACGTCGGCGACGGCGGCGACGTGCTGGGGGTAGACCGGTTCGGCGCGTCGGCTCCGGGCGACGTCGTGATGCGTGAATACGGCTTCACGGCGGAGAACGCATGTAAAAGGGTTCTGGCCATGTTAGGGTAGAAAACGCATTCGGATGTGCTTTGATCAAACGGAGATAAATACCTCGTAAATTATCACGTCAGTGCTCGTGTTTGGAACTATCCACGCGGCTCGCGGAAGCGCATCGGCAAGACGAAACACAACAGCTCGACTTATGCGCTCGTTCGCTGCTGCGAAACTTTCGAGCGAGGGACCACGTGAGAGCTCAGAAGGTGTCATCTTCAGCGACGCGTCAGCCAAAAAGGCCGAAAACGCGAATGGTGGCATTCGCGCGCGCCACCGGGAAAGCTACAGGATTTCTCGCGTTGCCTCGTGATGCGAGGCGCCATCGAGCGATAATTGTCATTCATGAATGGTGGGGTCTGAACCAATGGGTGAAGGAACAAGCTGAGAAGCTGGCGGCGAATGGGTATGTCGCGCTTGCGGTCGATCTCTACCAAGGCAAAGTCACGGCCGATCCTTCTGAAGCTCGCAAGCTCAAGCGCGGTCTTCGGCAAGATCGCGCGATAGGCGATCTGAAAGCGGCATTCGACTATCTCGCCAGACGCACTGATGTAGACGCCAAGCACATTGGCTCGCTCGGGTGGTCGATGGGTGGCGGGTTGGCGGTGCAACTCGCGATTCATGAACCGCAACTTTCCGCGTGTGTCGTGAACTACGGCCCGCTGCCAACGAGTACCGCGGACATTCAGAAAATCGATGTGCCTGTGCTAGGAATCTTCGGCGCTCTCGATCGGGGGATCCCTGCGGATAAGGTTCGGGCGTTCGAAAATTGTATGAACGCTGCTGGAAAGCGAGTCGACATTGAAATCTACGACGGCGCCGGTCATGCGTTTGAGAACCCCTCCAACCAAAAGGGCTATCGACCGAAGGCCGCCGCGGAGGCATGGCTTCACACGGTCGAATTTTTCAAGCAAGCGAAACAATCAAGTTCCGATGTTCCATAGGTTTCCTACGCCCGTGAAATGGCAATATCTGCGAGGCCTGACGACATCATTGACTGGCAAAAGGTCTCGGTACGGATGCGAGCGGTATTTAATTATGCAGAGAGCTTCTGAATGTCCCTGAAACGCATATTGCGCGACGTTCGAGCTTGTCGGATCTGTGAGGCAGAACTGCCGCTCGGTCCGCGCCCCGT
>JBDTKD010000099.1:0-5216 GCA_039935515.1 Bradyrhizobium sp. | reverse complement strand
TCCGGCCGGGCTTCGCCTTGAGCCAGTCGGCAACAGCCTTCAGCGCGGAATCCTGATGCGGCGTAAAGGTGGTCATGGGGTCTCGACGAAATAGCCCGGACTAGCGATAGCGGCCGCGACTCGGCAGTGGCAAAACTAACCATTCGTGCGCCCAGCACAAGCCGTCTTCCGCCCGGCGGAATTGGCCCGAGACTGGACTCGGCTTGCCCCGAGCCTACACTGCGCGAGACGACAAACCGGCGGCGGGAGCGACGCGATGAAGTTCGGCATTTTCTATGAGTTGCAATTGCCGCGCCCGTGGCAGGCCGGCGGCGAACTCAAGCTCTACCAGGACGCGCTGACGCAGCTGGAGACAGCGGATCGTTGTGGTTACGACCACGCCTGGGTGGTCGAGCATCATTTTCTGGAAGAATATTCGCATTCGCCGTCGCCGGAATCGTTCCTCGCTGCCGCCAGCCAGCGCACCCGAAACATCCGGCTCGGCCACGGCATCTTCCAGCTCACCACCAATCATCCCGCACGGGTCGCCGAGCGCGTCGCGGTGCTCGATCTGCTCAGCAATGGCCGCTGTGAATTCGGGATGGGCGAAAGTGCGTCGATCACCGAACTGACGCCGTTCGGCCGCGACATGGAAACCAAGAAGGAAGTGTTCGAGGAAGCCGTCCGTGCCATTTTCCCGATGTTCAGGGACGGCGGCAGCGAGCATCACGGCAGATATTTCGATATTCCCCTGCGCAACGTCGTGCCGAAGCCGGTGCAGAAGCCGCATCCGCCACTGTGGATGGCGTGCTCGCAGCTTCCAACCATCGAGCGCGCCGGCCGGCACGGTTTCGGCGCGCTCGGCTTCCAGTTTGTCAGCGCCGACGCGGCGCATGCCTGGGTGCACGCCTATTACAACGCCATCACCAAGCGGCTGACCAAGCTCGCGGACTACGAGATCAACCCGAACATGGCGCTGGTTTCGTTTTTCATGTGCGCGAAAACCGACGAGGAGGCGAGAGCGCGCGCCGACGGCGCCACCTTCTTCCAGTTCGCGTTGCGCTTCTACGGCGCGTCGCAGAACCGGAAACGCCCCGCGCCGGGCACCGTCAACATGTGGGAGGAGTACAACAAGTGGAAGCGCGAGAATCCGCAGGCCCAGGAAGCGGCGCTGCGCAGCGGCCTGATCGGATCGCCCGAGACCATCGCCCGGAAACTGCGGCGTTTCCGCAGCTCGCATATCGACCAGGTGATCCTGCTCAACCAGGCCGGCAAGAACAGCCACGAACATATCTGCGAATCGCTCGAATTGTTCGCCCGCGACGTGATGCCGGAATTCCGCGACGATCCCGAGCACGAGGCGTGGAAGGTGGGGGTGATGAGCGGGGCGATCCAACTCGAGGAGATCGACACCGAGGCCTTCACCGATCGCTACGGCAAGCTGGCGGTGAACCTTGGCAATCCGCCGCCGCGCCCGCAGGCTTTGCCGGCGTGATGGCCGGGCTTGCCGGCGTGCCGTTGGGCATTCGATGAAACGGATCGCGATCTGGATCTTCTACGCGATCGGCGCCGTCGCGATCGGCTACCTCGCGCTCTACGCCTATGTCGCCTTCACCGGCCGCAATTTCGAACCGGGCGATCCGATCCACATCTTCCGCAAGCCGGACGCGCCGAATTATTCGGCGGCGGGCGACGATTTCGACGGGTGACCTCCGTCATTCCGGGGCGCGCCGTCAGGCGCGAGCCCGGAATCCATACTCCCGATCGTGGTTATGGATTCCGGGCCGGCGCCAAGAGGCGCATCCCGGAATGACAGCTGCGGATTACCTTGACTAACGCTCGCTCACGCCGTGGCGGTGACGCGGTGGTATTCGCCGGCGCCGGCCGGCGTGATCGGCAGCCCGCCATCGGCATATTCGTTGAGCTTGTTGCGCAGCGTGCGGATCGAGATGCCGAGAATGTTGGCGGCATGGGTGCGGTTGCCGAGACAATGTTTCAGCGTTTCCAGAATGAGATCGCGCTCGACGTCCGCCACCGTGCGCCCGACCAGCGCCCGGGTGACCTGCTCGGCGGCGAAGGTGGCATGCGCTACCGCCGGCGCGGTTCTGGCAAGATCGAGACGGTCGCCGTCCGGGGTCAGGATGGCTTCGACGCCGATCTCGTCGCCCTGCGCCATCAGCACCGAGCGATGGATGGTGTTTTCCAGCTCGCGGACGTTGCCCGGCCACCGGTTCGAGGTCAGCACCCGGCGCGCCTCGGCGGAAATCGGCCGCAGCGGCACGCCATTGGCTTCGGCATATTTCTTGGCGAAGTGCTGCGCGAGTTCGAGAATATCCGCCGGCCGTTCGCGCAACGGAGGAATCTTCAGGTTGACGACATTGAGCCGGAACAGCAGATCCTCGCGGAAAGTGCCTTCGCGCACGGCGTCGGCGAGGTTGCGGTTCGAGGTCGCGATGATGCGGATATCGACCGGAACCGGACGGGTGCCGCCGACGCGGTCGATGACGCGCTCCTGGATCGCGCGCAGCAGCTTCGACTGCAGCCGGACTTCCATTTCGGAAATTTCGTCGAGCAGCAGGGTGCCGCCGGTGGCTTCCTCGAATTTGCCGATCCGCCGCGCCACAGCGCCGGTGAACGCGCCCTTCTCATGGCCGAACAATTCGGATTCCAGCAGGTGTTCGGGTATCGCCGCGCAGTTGATGCTGATGAACGGCTTCCTGGCGCGGCCGGAGCGGGTGTGGACGTAGCGCGCCAGCACCTCCTTGCCGGTGCCGGATTCGCCGGTGATCATCACCGAGGCGTCGGAGCCCGCGATCTGCTGTGCGAGCTTGATCACCCTGGCCATCGCCTCGTCGCGGTAGACCATGTCGCGCGAATCATTGGCGACGGCGGCCAGCACCGCGGCGATCAGTTCCGGGTCGGGCGGCAGCGGGATGTATTCCTTGGCGCCGGCGTGGATCGCCGCTACCGCGGCGCGGGCGTCGTTGGAGATGCCGCAGGCGACGATCGGCACGTGAATGTGTTCCGCCTCGAGCCGCATCACCAGGTCGCGGATGTCGAGGCCGACGTCGACCAGCAACAGGTCCGCGCCCTTGCCGCCGCGCAAGACGCGCATCGCCTGCTCGTGGTCCTGCGCATGCGTGACGGAAGCGCCATTGTCCATGGCGATCTTGGTGGCGGTCGTGAGCTGGCCCTTCAGGGTGCCAACGATGAGAAGCCGCATGGTAATCTCCTGTTCGTCTGTTCGTGCCGGTCGCGCGCCGTTTCGCTGGAGGTTCAGCCGCGTTCCGCCTTGATGATTTCCGTCATGGTCACGCCAAGCTTGTCTTCCACCAGCACCACCTCGCCACGCGCCACCAGGCGGTTGTTGACATAGATGTCGATGGACTCGCCGACCCGGCGATCGAGCTCGAGCACGGTTCCGGGCCCGAGCTTCAGCAACTCGCCGACATCCATCTTGGAGCGGCCGAGCACCGCCGAGACCTGCACCGGGACGTCGAACACCGCCTCCAGATCGGCGGCAATGCGCGAGGCGTTCTCGTCCTCGTGATAGGCGATGTCGTCGCCCCCCGGAGCATCGGCGGCGTTGAGATCCGGAAGCGGGACCTGTGCGTCGGTGTCAGTCATGGTTCAATCCTCATGGCCGGGATCCGGCCTGACCGCGGGACGCCACGTAGCGCCCGACAAGTTCGTTGATCTTGGCTTCGATCGCCGCACGCTCCAGCACCACGCCGCCGTCGGCCCACTCGATCCTGCAATCGCCGGTGACGATTTCCGGCTCTGCCAGGATTACCAGACGGCCCTCGAAACCGCTTCGCTTCGCCAGCCGCTCGATCTGCTCGCACGCGGCCTCGTAGAGCGCGTCGTTGATCCGAACCACCAGATGCGGTGTCGAGACGAGGTGCGAGAAACAATCGCTGACGAGCCCGGTGATCGCGCCGAGTGGCTCGGCGGCAATCAGTTCGCTGCACAGCTTGCGCGCGACCTCGACCGCGACGTCGACGGCCTCGGTTTCCATGCGGGTCTCGATGCCGGAAAAGCGCCTGGCGATGGCCTCGATGCCGATCCCGATCTCCTCGAGCGCGAGCGCGGCGCGGCGGTCGCTTTCCGCCTTGGCCTCGCGCTGGCCGGCGTCGAAGCCGTCGCGATAGCCGCGGGCCTCGGCGACCGCCATTTTCTGCGCGACCTCGGCCGGCGTGGCCGGGCGCTCGCGGGTCTTGTCCGGTGCCGAGAAGTCCATGTCGAACAGGAATTTTGCGGGTGCGGCCATCAGTACACCAGCTCGTCGTCGGCGCGGTTTTTCGACAGCACGATTTCACCCTTGGCGGCGAGATCCTTGGCCAGATTGACCAGCAGCGCCTGCGCCTCGTCGACGTCGCGCAGCCGCACCGGCCCCAGCGCGGCCATGTCGTCGAGCAGCATCTTGCCGGCGCGGGAAGACATGTTGCCGAGGAAGAAGGCGCGGACTTCCTCGTTGGCGCTCTTCAGCGCGATGCCGAGCTTGTCCTTGTCGACATTGCGCATCAGCGTCTGCGCCGACCCGGCATCCAGCTTGACGAGGTCGTCGAAGGTGAACATCAGCGCCTTGATCCGCTCGGCGGACTCGCGGTTTTCCTCTTCCAGCGAAGTGATGAACCGGGTTTCGGTCTGGCGGTCGAAATTGTTGAAGATCTCGGCCATCACCTCGTGGGCGTCGCGCCGGCGGGTCTGCGACAGGTTTGACATGAACTCGACGCGAAGCGTCTGTTCGACGCGCTCGATCACCTCCTTCTGCACCGCCTCCATTCGCAGCATGCGGCCGACCACGTCGAGCGCCATGTCCTCGGGCAGGATCGCCAGCACGCGGGCGGCGTGCTCCGGCTTCAGCTTCGACAGCACCACCGCGATGGTCTGCGGATATTCGTTCTTGAGATAGTTGGCGAGCACCTCTTCCTGCACGTTGGAGAGTTTCTCCCACATGTTGCGGCCGGCCGGTCCACGAATTTCGTCCATGATGCCGGACACGCGTTCGGGCGGCAGATACTGCTGCAACAGCCGTTCGGTGCCGTCGAACGTTCCCATCAGTGCGCCGGACGCCGACATCCGCGACACGAATTCGAGCAGCAGGTCTTCCACCACGTCGGCTTCCACCGTGCCGAGCGTCGACATCACGATCGAGAGCTCGCGCACTTCGTCGTCGTCGAGCAGCTGCCAGACCTTGCCGCCATATTGTTCGCCGAGCGCCAGCATCAGGATCG
>JBDTKD010000098.1:0-4178 GCA_039935515.1 Bradyrhizobium sp. | reverse complement strand
TTCTGGTGCGCGAGGCCGAGGCCGGTCGCCTCGAACTGCCGCTCGGCCCGATCGCCGGCAAAGCCCTGTTGCACGGCCATTGCCATCAAAAATCATTCGGCGCGTTCAAGCCGGTCGAGCAGGTACTGCGACTGGTTCCGGGTCTTGATGTCGAAACCATCGAATCGAGCTGCTGTGGTATGGCCGGCGCGTTTGGCTACGGCGCCGACACCTGGCGGACTTCCATGGACATGGCCGAGCTTTCTTTGCTGCCGGCGGTGCGACGCGCCGAAGCCACGACACTGATCGTCGCCGATGGGACCTCATGCCGCCATCAGATCGAGGAAGGCAGCGGACGCGGTGCGCTGCATGTCGCGCGCGTGCTCGCCATGAGTCTCGACCGTGCGCGGCCAACCGCCTCTCGCCCACTCCAAGCAAAGGAATCCATCCATGGCTGAACTGACCCTCGAAATCGCCCGAAAAATCCTCGATGCTGCTCTCGCCAAGGGCGTCGAGAAGAAGCTGAAGCCGCTTGTGGTGACCATCCTCGATGCACGCGGCTGCACCAAACTCACCGCGGCGCAGGACGGCACCAGCCTGATGCGGGCCGAGATTGCCCATGGCAAGGCCTTTGGCGCGCTCGCGATGGGCATGGGGTCGCGTGCGCTGTTCCAGCGCGCGCAGGAGCAGGCGTTTTTCGTCGACGCCGTCAATACGCTGGCGCAGGGCCGCCTGGTGCCGGTGCCCGGCGGCGTTTTGATTCAAAGGGATGGCGCGCTGCTCGGCGCCGTCGGTATCAGCGGCGATACCTCCGACAATGACGAAGCCTGCGCCATCGCCGGGATCGAGGCCGCAGGATTGAAGGCCAATCCGGGATAGTCGTGCGGCCTATGCGGCCAGGTTTGCGGGGTCGACATCGCAGAGTAACATTGGTGTAGTGGATTCCGGGTCACGACCTTACTTCCCCGGCCAGGAGGGCTTGCGCTTTTCGCCGAACGCCTTGAGGCCTTCCTTGGCATCCTCGGTCATCGCCAGTAGCGCGATCTGGCTTTCGGTATAGGCGATGCTCTCGTCGAAAGACATTGACGCGATCGCGCGCATGGCGTATTTGCCGCGCCGGATCGCGGTTGGCGACTTGTCGACGATCCGGCCGATCAGCCAGTCGACCTTGGCGTCGAGCTCGGCGGAAGGCACGACGTGGTTGACGAGACCGGCGGCGTGTGCGGTCGGCGCGTCGAACGGCTCACCGGTCAGCGCCCATTCGTTGACGAGGCGCCGCGGTGCGATCGCCTGCAACAGGCTCAGCACCTGCATCGGAAACACGCCGACCTTCACTTCGGGCAGGCCAAAGATCACGTGGTCGGCCGCCACCGCCATGTCGGTCATGCACAACAGGCCCATGCCGCCGGCCATGCAGACCCCGCCCACTCGCGCGACCGAAGGTTTGGTGGCGTTCTGCGACAGCCGCAGCAGGTCGGCGTAATCGACATTGGGCCTGGAAAAATCCATCGCGAACGCCGCGCCGCTGTTCTGCAGGTCGGCGCCGGCACAAAATGCCTTGTCGCCCGCGCCGGTCAGGACGATGACGCGGACGTCGCGATCGTCATGCGCCTCACGATAGCCCCTGGCGATGCCGGCAACGACTTCGGCATTGATGGCGTTGCGCTTGTCCGGCCGGTTGATGGTGATCCAGAACGCCTGCCCGCGCTTTTCAAGAAGAACGCTGTTGCTGTCGGTCATGCCCCTGCTCGCCCGTTGGCTTCCTGTTCGGAACCATTTGCGATGGGATCGCGGACAACTGCAAGGCCATTTTAGCCGCCGCGCGTTGCGGCGGCGCCGGCCTTCTTCACCCATACCCTGTTGTCATGGAACGCGGCGCCGCCGATCGGCGCCACCGCCTCGGCGCCGGTCAGCATGTTGATGCCGTGACCGCCGATATGGTGCTTGTTGGGATGAACCGATTCGGCGATCAGCACGCCACGGCGCATACCATCGAACAGCCGTGCGGTCAGCGTCGTCTCGCCCCTGGTATTGCCGAGCGTGACGGCATCGCCATCCGATATCGCCAGTGCAGCGGCGTCGGCCGGATGCATCTTCACCGTCGGCGCACCCTCGCGGGCCTGCGACGACGGCGTTTCGTTGAAGGTGGTGTTGAGGAAGCTGCGCGACGGACTGGTGGCAAGCCGGAACGGATGCACATCGTCTGCCTCCTCGATGATGGCCCAGTGATCAGGCAGCCCCGGCATCTTCTCCCAGGCCCCCATCAACCCGGCGCTACCGATCGGCGGGTGGGCCCAGTCGGCCTTGAAATGGAATTTGCCGTCGCGATGGGCAAAGCCGTCCAGATAATGCGAGGTGCGGAAGTCGGGCTGCAGGTCGCGCCACAAATCGGCCTCGAGCGCTTCGATATTGCCATGGCCGCTGCGCTTGAGCGTGGCGTCGATCAGCTCGCGCGCCGACATTTCGAAGGCCGGATGCACGGCATTGAGGCGACGGCTGAGCCCTTGCAGCACCTCGTGGTTGGAGCGGCATTCGCCGGGCGGCTCGATCAGCTTGGCGCCGACCGAGATGTGCTGATGGCCGCCGCCGTAATAGAGATCGTCATGTTCCATGAACATGGTCGCCGGCAGGACAATGTCGGCCATCTGCGCGGTCTCGGTCATGAACTGCTCATGCACCACCATGAACAGGTCTTCGCGCGCAAAGCCCTGGCGCACCAGTGCCTGCTCCGGCGCCACCGTCATTGGGTTGGTGTTCTGGATCAACATGGCCTTGACCGGGCCGCCACCGCGCAGCGCCTCGGCGTCGCCGGTCAGGATCCTCCCGATCTTGGACTGATCGAGCACCCGAATGCGATGATCGATGGCGTCATGACCCTCGATCAGCGATTTGTCGAAGCGCCACAGCGCATAGTTGTTGAAGAACGCGCCACCGCCTTCGTATTGCCAGGCACCGGTCACCGCCGGAATGCACACGGCCGCGTGCATCTGCGCGGCACCATTGCGGCTGCGGGTGAAGCCGTAGCCGTAGCGGAAGAAAGCACGCCGGGTCTGCCCGACCGCGCGGGCAAAGGCCTCGATCTCCTCGACCGGTACGCCGCAAATCGACGAAGCCCATACCGGCGTGCGGGTCGCAAGATGCGCCTCCAGTTCGCCCGGACAATCGGTGTAACGCTCAAGATAGGCGCGGTCGGCAAAGCCCTCGCGGAACAGCACATGCATGACGCCGCAGGCGAAGGCGCCGTCGGTGCCGGGGCGCAGGATGATCTTGATGTCGGCCTGCTTCATGGTGTCGTTGTTGTAGATGTCGACCGCCGCGATCCTGGCGCCGCGTTCCTTGCGCGCGCGGGCCGCATGGGTCATCACGTTGACCTGCGTATTCACCGGATTGGTACCCCAGATCACGATCAGGTCGGATACGCCCATTTCGCGCGGATCGACGCCGGCGATCCTGCCGGTACCGATAGCAAATCCGACCCGCGCGATGTTGGCGCAAATCGTCGGGTAGAACCGGGAGTATTTTTTCACATGGGCGAGACGGTTGATGCCGTCGCGCATGACGACGCCCATGGTGCCGGCATAGTAATGAGGCCACACCGACTCCGCCCCGAAATCGCGCTCGGCAGCGTCGAACCGCGCCGCGATCTCGTCGAGCGCTTCGTCCCACGACATCCGCGCGAACTGGCCCGAGCCCTTCGGCCCCGTGCGGCGATGTGGATAGATCAGCCGGTCCGGATGGTGGATGCGTTCGGCGTAGCGGCCGACCTTGGCGCAGACCACTCCCGCCGTATAGGTCTGCAGCCTGGAACCGCGCACCCGGCCGATCGTGGAATTGTCGATCACTTCGATGTCGAGCGCGCAGGCCGACGGGCAATCGTGCGGACAGGTGGAATGCCGGATGTCGATCTTGGCGCGTTGATTCATGCTGCGATGAGTAGCACCAAAAGCGCGGCCCGCCGAGGCCATTTATCCGCCATGCCGGGCAAAAACCGCCCGTGTGCCATGCACTTTGCGCCGAGACAGGCCCCGCCATTGGCATGGATCGCCCGGCCTTTGATATGGTGCGGGCCCGGCCGACGCAGGGCGCCCGCAGGTTCTGGCGAGACTGGGTACACCGGATGTTATCTTATATTCCTGGATCGGAAGACGAGTCTATCGTCGACAGCCCGTGCCGCTGACAGCTAGACTTGATTGCTATAT
>JBDTKD010000097.1:0-2939 GCA_039935515.1 Bradyrhizobium sp. | reverse complement strand
GGCCTTGGCACGGGTGATGCGCTGCTCCATCGCGGCCTCACTGACCAGAAACGCGCGGGCGATCTGCTTGACGGTGAGGCCGGAGACAATCCGCAGCGCCAGCGCGATCTGCTGCGTCGCCGGCAGCCCGGGGTGGCAGCAGATGAACAACAGTCGCAGAATGTCGTCGCGATAATGCGAGCCGTCGAGCCGTTCGGCCAGCGCGTCCTCGGCGTCGCCGAGATCGGAAATCAGCTCGTCTTCCGGGAGCGGCTCCTGCTTGCGGTTCCTCCGCACCTCGTCGATCGCGGCATTGCGCCCGACCATGATCAGCCATGCCGCGGGATCGCGCGGCGGCCCGTTCTGCGGCCAGCTCTTCAGCGCCCGCAGGCAGGCGTTCTGGAACGCCTCCTCGGCGGTGTCGAGATTGCGGAAGTAGCGCAGCAGCGCGCCGACCGCCTGGGGACGCGCCGACGTCAGCGCGGCATCGATCCAGGCGGCGTCGGTCACGTCCTGAGGCTCCCGGGATTGAGCAGGCCGACCGGGCGGATTTCATAGGCGCCGCCGGGATTGGCCGCGCCGAGGTCGCCCGCGACAGCCAGCGCCTCGTCGAGATTGTTGCAGTCGACGATGTAGAAGCCGAGCAGTTGCTCCTTGGTCTCGGCGAACGGGCCGTCGATCACGACGGGCGGATTGTCCTTGCGCAGCGTGGTCGCGGCCGTCGTCGGCAGCAGGCGGGCGACCGGACCGAGCCGGCCTTGTCGGGCCAATTTGTCCTGCACGACCGAAAGCTTCTGTATCACCGCCGCATCCTGCTCCCTGGTCCAGGAACCGACGGTGTCCTCATCGTGGTAGCAGAGAATGGCGTAGAGCATGCGGGTGGGTTCCTGTCCGATTGGAAGACGACGCAGTATGCCCGGCTCCGACAGCGAATCGGAAATATTTTGCAGCGGATGGTGGGACCGGTAAGGTCGTCGGGTGTCGGCATGGATGGGGCGAAAATCCGATGAACCAGGGCGCGCTCGCGCTGATCGTGCACGGCGGGACCGAGAACTGGTCGCCCGAACGATGGAAGAGCCGGTTCGACGCGGTGTGCGGCGATCGGCGCGTGGTGCGGTGGCCCGATGCCGGATTCGATCCGGCCGGCATCCACTTTGCCGCGGTCTGGAAGCCGGCCCCAGGCGAGCTTGCGGCTTTTCCAAATCTGCGCGTCATTTTCAATCTCGGGGCCGGCGTCGACGCGCTGACTGCCGATGCCAGCCTGCCGAAGGTGCCGCTGGTTCGGGTGGTGGTCGGCGATCTCACCGCACGCATGACGGAATATGTCGTGCTGCACGTGCTGATGCATCATCGGCAGGAGCCATATTTGCGGGCCTGCCAGCGTGAACGGCGCTGGGCACCCCGCTTTCAATGGCCGGCAAGTGCGGTTTCAGTCGGCATCATGGGCCTCGGCGCGCTCGGAGCTAGCGCCGCCACGGCGCTGGCCGATCTCGGCTTTCGCGTCTCCGGCTGGAGTCGTGGTGAAAAGCACATCGAAGGCGTCGAGTGCTTTCACGGCACGGCCGGGCTCGATGCGTTTCTGCGGCGCACCGATATCCTGGTCTGCCTGCTGCCGTTGACATCGGATACGCGGCACATCCTCGATCGCGGATTGTTGGCGAAACTCAATCGGACCGGCGCCCTTGGCGCGCCGATCCTGATCAATGCCGGGCGCGGCGGGCTGCAGAGCGAAGCCGACCTGCTGCAATGCCTGGACGATGGAACGCTCGGCGCCGCATCGCTGGATGTGTTCGCCAGCGAACCGCTTCCGGTGGACAGCCCGTTCTGGACCCATCCAAACATCGTGCTGACCCCGCACAACGCCGCCGATACCGATCCAGACGAGATATCGAAATATGTGGCCCGCCAGATCGAACGTTTCGAGGCCGGCGGCGCGCTGGAGAACGTCGTCGATCCCGCACGCGGTTATTAGCCGCTCGCCGTCCCGCACAGCACCTCGATCGCCCGATAGCTAAACCAGATCGGCCTTCATCAGGGTTCGCAGCGCTTTCGGGATCGACTGCGCCCGCCCCTCGCTGACAAAGGCAACGCGCACCTCGGCCCTCACCAGCACGTCGGCGCCGCGCCGGACTTCCTGCGCGAGCGTGATCGAGGCGCCCTTCACCGCGACCGGCCAGGTCACGACGTCGAGCACGTCGTCCATCCGCGCGGGCTTGAGGAAATCGAGCCGCATCGACCGCACCACGAAGGCAAAGCCCGGCGTCTCCTGCTGCGCCTCCGCAAACAGCGCGTGCTGCTCGGCGCCCATCAGCCGCAGATGATTGGTCCGTCCGCGCTCCATGAAGCGCAGATAATTGGCGTGATAGACAATGCCGGAAAAATCGGTGTCCTCATAATAGACACGGACCTGCAGGTGATGGCGTCCGTTACGGATCGTGCCATCGAGAGCGGAGGTCAATTCGACATCTCCTGCTTGATCTCCATCCGGCCATCGATGACTCGAACGATCACGATTTGATCCGGACGATCGTCCCTATTGCTGAGCCTGCGCATGGGCTTCTTTGAGAAACTCGTTCAAATCCCAAGGCACAACCCGACCAGCTTCTACGTCGGCCATTCCCTCGTCAATCGCGCCTTTGCGGAATTTCTTCGCTTGAGACAGCAGGTAGGCGGCCGCCGATTCCTGCATTTCCTCAGGCAGCAGTTCGAGAGCCTCGACAGCCTTTTCCACGGCGGAACTCATGGCGGTATCCTACCATGTTTTACGGCGGAAAGACGGGTGCGAGCAAACTAGCGTCGTGGACAACGATGGACCGTCCGCGAGCGCCGGCGTGGGACCGGACGAAGCTTCGGTTCGGTGCCACCGAGCCGCGCCAGGCGACGAGCGGCCTCGCGCTCGACCAGCGCCTTCAGCGCTTCGCGAACCAGCGCAGATTTCTCCTGCAGCCCGGTATATTCCT
>JBDTKD010000096.1:0-6100 GCA_039935515.1 Bradyrhizobium sp. | reverse complement strand
CAACGCCGGCACCTCGACCGAAACCACGGCGTACTACGCCCGGGTGATGAAAGCCGATGTGCCGCTGGCGCTCGACGTGCTGTCCGATATCCTCGCCAATCCGTCGCTCGTGCCGGACGAGCTCGAGCGCGAAAAGGGCGTGATCGTGCAGGAGATCGGCGCCGCGCAGGACACGCCCGACGATGTGGTGTTCGAACATCTCAACGAGCTGTGCTACCCGGATCAGCCGATGGGCCGCTCCTTGCTCGGAACCGCCAAGACCCTGAAGGGTTTCGACCGCGATACGCTGCGCGGCTATCTTGCAACGCATTATCGCGGTCCGGACATGGTGGTGGCGGCGGCGGGCGCCGTCGACCACCGGCGCGTTGTCGAGGAAGTGACGCAGCGTTTCGCGAGCTTCGATGCCGCGCCCGCGCCGAAGCCGCAGCCGGCAATGTTCGGCAAGGGCGGCTCCCGCGTGGTGCACCGCGAACTCGAGCAGGCGCATCTGACGCTGGCGCTGGAAGGGGTGCCGCAGATCGACCTGTCGCTGTTCTCGCTGCAGGTCTTCACCAACACGCTCGGCGGCGGGATGTCGTCGCGGCTGTTCCAGGAGGTGCGCGAAAAGCGCGGACTGTGTTACTCGATCTACACGTTCCATGCGCCGTACGCCGACACCGGCTTCTTCGGGCTCTACACCGGCACCGACCCCGGCGACGCGCCGGAGATGATGGAAGTAATTGTCGACGTCATCAACGATGCGGTCGAAACCCTGACCGAGGCCGAAGTCGCCCGCGCCAAGGCGCAGATGAAGGCGGGCCTGCTGATGGCGCTGGAAAGCTGCAGCTCTCGGGCCGAACAACTGGCGCGCCATGTCCTGGCCTATGGGCGTCCGCTGACAGTGGAGGAACTGGTGGCCCGGATCGACGCCGTGAGCGTGGAATCGACCCGCAACGCCGCGCGTGCCCTGTTGTCGCGCAGCCGGCCGGCCGTGGTCGCGCTTGGCAGCGGCAGGGGTCTGGACACGGCGGTGGCTTTTGCGGAAGGATTGACCAGATCGAAGGCCAAGGCACGTCTTCACTAGGGCCGCGCCTTTGCCGAGACGACACCTTCGCCGGGACGGCGCGCCTGTCGTCTTGCGGCGATCGAGGTTCGGACACTGGGGAGTATCACCCATGGCGCTGTTTCGCCTGCCATCCAGCGGATCGGCCGCCCTCGCGCCGCGCGGTCTCGGCCTGCTGCTGCGGGCGCCGCAGATGTCCGATTTCCTGCAATGGGCGCATTTGCGCGAATCGAGCCGGAATTACCTGACGCCATGGGAGCCGATCTGGCCATCGGACGACCTGACCCGTTCGGGCTTTCGACGGCGGCTGCGCCGCTATGCCGAAGATATCGCCTCCGACCGATCCTATCCGTTTCTGGTATTCCGGGAGTCCGACGGTGCGATGATCGGCGGTGTCACGCTGGCAAATGTCCGCCGCGGCATCGTGCAGGCCGGCACGATCGGATACTGGGTCGGCCAACCCCATGCCCATCGCGGCTACATGACGGCGTCGTTGCGGGTCTTGCTGCCGTTGCTGTTCGGCGAGCTCAATCTGCACCGCATCGAGGCCGCCTGCATTCCCTCGAACACGCCATCGATCCGGGTGCTGGAGAAGTGCGGCTTCAGCCGCGAGGGGCTGGCGCGGCGCTATCTCTGCATCAACGGCGTCTGGCAGGATCACCTGTTGTTCGGGCTGCTGCACGAAGATTTTCGCGGCTAAAGCGTTTTCCGGTTCGCCCCGGAGGAGCATCGCGAAGCGATGCGCCTCGAAGGATGAAGCCATTCAGGTGGAAATGGCGCTTAGGCCAGTTTTCATGCGCCTTGGGTTCGCCGCCATTGCCCTGCTATAAGGCAGCCGGCATGTGCCGCCGTCAGGCGAGCCGCAAACCATTGAAAATCTTGGGGACCTCGGGATGAAGCGTAACGGTTGGATGCAGACGGTGCGCGCCGCGCCGGCGGCCCGTCTGCGGGTCGCATGGGTGCTGGCGGTGGCAGCCGCTGTGCTGTCCGGGTGCGGCGGCGGCAGCACGCTGGGCGCCACGTCGAATTCCAGTCCCTCGATCGGCGACCGCTTCAGCCAGTTGTTCGGCTCGAAATCGCAGGCCGTGGGCGAGGCCGCGCCACCGCCGGCGGCGGAGAGCGACTTGACCTGCCCGCCGGTGACCATTCGCGCCGGAGCATCCACCTATACGGTGGCGGCGCCGGGCAAGGAGCCGGTCGGCAACGACGTGCGCTACCAGGAGATCATCACCCGCACCGCGCGCGATTGCACGCTGAACAACGGCCAGATCACCGCGCGTATCGGCATTCAGGGCCGCGTCATTGCCGGCCCGGCGGGAAGTCCGGCGAGCATCGAAGTCCCGCTGCGTGTCGCAGTGGTGCAGGGTGGGGTGCAGGAGAAGACCATCGCGACCAAGGTCTACCGCACCACGGTGGTGATGAATGAAGAAGGCAGCGCGCCGTTCAGCCTGGTTGCCGAGGATATGGTGTATCCGGCGCCCACAGCCGCGGCCGGTGACGCCTACATTTTCTACATCGGCTTCGATCCGCAGGCGCTGAAGCCGGAGCCGAAGGCGAAACGCAGGAAGAAGTAGGCGGCAGATCTCATAAGCTGTCATGCCCGCCCGCGCCAGCGGGTAGCGGGGCACGGCACGCGGTCAGTTGAGCTTTTCGCGAACTTCCGCGATGCCCTTGGCGAGCAGGTCGTCGGCGACCTGGCCTTTCACCGACTGCGCCAGAATGGAGGACGCCGCGGCAACCGCGGCATCGGCCGCCGCCGAACGCACATCGGCAATGGCCTGGGCTTCGGCGAGCGCGATCTTGCCTTCCGCGGTCTTGGTGCGCCGGGCGACGAAATCTTCCATCTTGGTCTTGGCCTCCGAGGCGATGCGTTCGGCTTCGGCCTTGGCGCTCGCGACGATATCCTGGGCTTCCCGCTCGGCGCTGGCGTGACGGGCCTTGTATTCCGCGAGCAGCTTCGCGGCCTCGTCCTTGAGGCGGCGCGCGTCGTCGAGTTCGGCCTTGATACGGTCGCGGCGATGATCGAGCGTCGTCAGCACCGTGCGGTGGATGCCGAAATACGCCAATACGCCGATCAGGACGACGAAGGCGACGGCGACCCAGAATTCCGGTTCGGCGAACATCAGGCTTATCCCTTCAAGGACGCGTCGACGGCGCTTTCCACGGCCTTGCCGTCGGGCAGCGCGCCGGTCAGCCGCTGCACGATCGCGGCAGCCGCATCCGCGGCAATGCCGCGGACATTGCTCATCGCCGTCGCGCGCGTCGCAGCAATGGTCTTTTCGGCCTCGGCGAGCCTTTGCGCCAGTTGCTGTTCCAGCGTCTTGCGCTCGGCTTCGGATGCCGCGTTCAGCTTGTCCCGGGTCTCGGCACCAATCGCCTGCGCGCGGGAGCGCGCTGCCGCCAGTTCGCTTTCATAGGCCTTCAGCGCGCCGTCGGATTCATTCTTCAGCCGTTCGGCCTCGGCAAGGTCGCCGTCGATCGCATTCTGACGCTCGTCGAGCAGGCTGCCGACGCGCGGCAGCGCAATTCGCGAGACGATCAGATAAAGCGCGACGAACGCAATCGCCAGCGACACCAGTTGCGACGCAAAGGTGTCCTTCTGGAACGGTGGAAACGCGTGCTTGCTGGCATCGGCTTCGGTATGAGCGGTCCTGGTGCTCCCGGCCTCGCCATGACTTTTAGCCACCGGCTTCTCCTGTTCGGCTTGGCGCAGGTTCCGCGCGGGAACCGGCGCGCGCAACTATCAGAGCGCGAACAACAGCAGAAGCGCGATCAGCAGCGAGAAGATGCCGAGCGCCTCGGTCACGGCGAAGCCGAAAATCAGGTTGCCGAACTGGCCCTGAGCGGCCGACGGATTGCGCACCGCAGCGGCGAGATAGCTGCCGAAAATGATGCCCACGCCGGCGCCGGCGCCACCCATGCCAATGCAGGCAATTCCAGCGCCAATGTACTTCGCGGCAATCGGATCCATGAAACGAACTCCTTGTTGAGGTTTGGTGAGACGAGCCGGATCAGTGGCCCGGATGGATGGCATCGTTGATGTAGATGACGGTGAGGATGGTGAAGACGTAGGCCTGAAGAAACGCCACCAGCAGTTCGAGCGCGGTGAGCGCGATCACCATCGCGAACGGCAACACGGCACCGAAGTAACCGGCAATGCCAAGGCCCGCCAGCATTGGAATGAAGCTCGCGAAAACCGCGAGCGCGATGTGACCTGCGAGCATGTTCGCGAACAGCCGCACCGAGTGCGAGATCGGCCGCAGGAAGAACGAGAACACCTCGATGAACACGACCAGCGGCAGGATGAAGATCGGAATGCCGCTCGGCACAAACAGTTTGAAGAATTTCAGGCCGTTCTTGTAGAAGCCGTAAACCAGCACGGTGAGGAACACCAGCACCGCCAGCGCCGCCGTAACGATGATGTGGCTGGAAATCGTGAAGGAGTAGGGAATGACGCCGAGCATGTTGGAAACGGTCAGCAGCATGAAGATCGAAAACACGAACGGAAAGAACTTCATTCCTTCCTTGCCGGCGTTTGCTCGTATGGTGCTGGCCATGAACTCATAGCTCAGCTCGACGACCGATTGGATGCGTCCCGGTACCATCCGCCGTCCGGCGACGCCACCGATCATCAGCAGCGAAATCAGCGCCACCGAACCGAACATGTAGGCGGACGAATTGGTGAACGCGATCTGCTGATTGCCGATGTGGCCGATCGTGAAGATATTGTCGATGTTGAACTGTTCGATCGGATCAATCATCCGCGCATCTCTTGGTCCGCCGGCCACGCCGGCGTTCTGCAATCAATCGGTCCGGCGTTCCGTCTCAACGGCCGGTGCGGTCCGGAGCCACGCCTGCCGATCTCACCACGTTGACCACGCCGGCGGTAAAGCCGAGTAGAACAAACACGATCAGCCCCCACGGCGAGGTCGACAGCAGGCGGTCGAGCCCCCAGCCGATCGCCGCGCCGACAACGACGCCGGCAATCAACTCCGAGGAGAGCCGGAAACCGCGCGCCATTGCCGAGGCTCTGGCAGCTCCGTCTCCGCCGTCGGTTCCGGGTTGGTCAGTCCTGATCTTGCGGCTGTCCCGAATTTCGGACAACCGGTGATTCAGATTTCCGAGCCTTGCGGAAAGCGCAGCTTCGTCAGAGGACGATTGATCGCGATTTCCGTTTCCGCTGCCGTCCGCGCCTTCAGCCATGCTGTGGAGACCCGAAACGCTGCCGCGTGGATGGAAATGACGCCCCGTCACCCTCAAAAGCCGCGCGGACCATACTTACCGCCTCCAACCAAGTCAAGATTGCGTCGTAACCAGCTAGCGTATTGATTCGGTTTGGTTTATTCCTGCAATTCCCAACTCGCGTCGGGTCGCCGCCGCACTGCAATAGCGGCTGGGCGATATTCGCGCGGCTGCCGCTCGGACCCTGGGCGGATCGATCTTGCGTCGTCCCGACGGGTCTGTTGGGATGGAAGCGAAAATCCCCGTTCCCGTGGAGTCCGCATGCCGCGCCAACTCGATTACTATTTCTCGCTTCAGTCTCCATGGGCCTATATCGGACATCGATTGTTCACGGAGGTCGCCGCGGCGCACGGCCTCAAGGTGAATCACAAACCGGTGGTGCTGGTCGACCTGTTTTCCGAGACCGGAGGCCTGCCGCTGCTCAAGCGCCATCCGGTGCGCCAGCGCTACCGCATGGTCGAGCTGCAGCGCTGGCGCGACAAGCGCGGCCTGAAATTCCATCTGCAGCCGGCGAACTGGCCGTTCAACGCCCGGCTGGCTGACGGCGTCGTGATTGCGGCGATCGAGGCCGGCTACGATCCCGATCGGTTTCTGCGCCACGCGTATGCGGCGGTATGGGAAGATCAGCTCAATCTCGCCGATCCGGCAACGCTGGCAAAACTGGCCGACGATACCGGGCTGCCCGGAAAGCAGCTGGTGGAGCGCTCGGGATCCGAAGAGATCGACGCGGTCTATGAGCAGAACCGCCAGGACGCGCTGGCCGCCGATGTGTTCGGATCGCCGGTCTATGTGCTCGACGGCGAGGTATTCTGGGGA
>JBDTKD010000095.1:0-5726 GCA_039935515.1 Bradyrhizobium sp. | reverse complement strand
GACGGCGCCTCCGAGTTCGCGGCCGGGCTGAAAGCCGATGCGCGCGGACTGGTCGTTGGTCTCCAGCACCACCGCAAGCCGCCACGGCGCGATATCCGACAGCGATTTGACGTCGGCGAGCTTCAGGCCCCAGTCTCCGGTGATATCGATCTTGCTGCTGGCGCCACGCCAGCCCTGGGCCTCGTCATAGTTGACGAGCCCCGCGGCCATCGACTTGCGCGCCATCACCTGCAACTTGGGATCGAGTGTGGTGCGTACCGAGAGCCCGCCTTCATAGAGCTTCTTCTCGCCATAGCGCTCGAAGATGTCGCGGCGAACTTCCTCGGCAAAATATTCACCGGCGAATATATGCGCGGCGTTCGACCGGTTGGTCACGATCAACGGGTCCTTGCGCGCCTTGTCGGCGTCGGCCTGCTTGATCCAGCCGTTTTCCAGGAGCCGATCGATCACGTAGTTGCGCCGCTCGATCGCCCGGTCGTGGTTGCGCACCGGATGCAGCGCCGCCGGCGCCTTCGGCAATGCGGCGAGATAGGCCGCTTCCGCCACCGTCAGTTCGTTCACCGATTTGTCGAAATAGACCAGCGATGCGGCGGCAATCCCGTAGGCACCCAGGCCAAGATAGATTTCGTTGAGATAAAGCTCGAGAATCTTGTCCTTGGAGTAGGCACGCTCGATCCGCATCGCCAGCAGCGCTTCCTTGATCTTGCGCGTGAACGACACTTCGTTGTTCAGCAGGAAGTTCTTCGCGACCTGTTGGGTGATCGTGGAGGCACCCTGCGGACGGCGGTTGGAGCCGTAATTCTGGGCGTAAAGCACTGCCGCACGCGCCATGCCGGCGAAGTCGATGCCGCCATGCTCGTAGAAGTTCTTGTCCTCGGCCGCGAGGAACGCGTTGATGACGAGCTTCGGCACCGCCTGGATCGGTAGATAGAGCCGGCGTTCCTTGGCATATTCGCCGAGCAGCGAGCCGTCCGACGCATGCACCCGCGTCATGACCGGCGGCTCATAGTCCTGGAGTTGCGAATAGTCCGGCAAGTCCTTGGAAAAGTGCCAGATCAGCCCGGCCGCGGCAGCAACGCCCACCAGGAACACCACGGTTCCGGCGGCGAACAGGAAACCAAAGAACCGCACCAGCAAGCGCATTGTCGACTGTCCGTTTCAACCTTGAGCGCCGGAGCGGGCGCTTTTGCTCAGCGTAAACACAAGCTGCGAGACGTTTGGCCAATGACGCAGGCGAACAATACACCGGCCGGGCGGGAATTCCGACCGTAACCGGATATCCCGCGGCGCCGGTTTTATAAAGCGGGCGCTGTGGCTAAACTAGGGCTTCCAGCACCGGATCGCTGCCACGGCTCAATTCGCCGGCGCCGCCGTGGCCAGGCGCTTGGCAAAGAAGGCGTCGATGGCGAGCGCCATGGATCCGACGGTACGGGAACGCCAGCTCTCCGATACCAGATGCTCAAGGTCGCTCTTGTTGGAGACGTAGCCGAGCTCGACCAGCACGGACGGCACGTCGGGCGCCTTCAAGACCCTGAATCCGGCGGATTTCAGCGGGTGCTTGTACATCCGCGCGGTATTCTTCATTTCGCCCGCCAGCAGGCGTGCGAACCGGTTGGAAAACGTCCGGGTTTCGCGCTGGGCGAGGTCGATCAAAATATCGGCAACTTCGGTCGGCTCCGCGGTCAGGTTGACCCCGCCAATGGCGTCCGCCTTGTTTTCAGCCTCGGCGAGCCTTTCCGCCTCGGCGTCGGAGGCGCGGTCGGACAGCGTATAGATGGTCGCGCCCTGGGCATCGCCCTCGCGGCGCGGCAGCGCGTCGGCATGGATCGACACGAACAGCGCCGCCGATTGATTGCGCGCGATCCGGACCCGGTCGTCGAGCGGAATGAAGGTGTCGTCGGTCCGGGTCATGACGACGCGATATTTGCCACCCTTCTCGATGCGATCGCGCAAAGCGAGGCCGAAGGCCAGCACGAGGCTCTTCTCGTTTTCGCTGCCCGACTGGGTTCCATTGTCGATGCCGCCATGGCCCGGGTCGATCACGATGACCGGACGCGGATCCGCCGGCGCGGCCGGCACAGCGGTAGCCGGAGCGGTCGCGCCCCTGGCGGCGCCAATTTCGGCGGTATCGGCGATCGCGGGTCTCAATTCAGGCCGGCTTTCAGCCGCCATCGCCTGCGCAAAGCTGGCACGATCCACCTCCTCGAATTCGAGCACCAGCCGCGGCGGCTGGCCGTTGGCGCCATCGAGCACATAGGAATTGGAAATCCGTGCCGGGCCGGTCAGATCAAACACGATCCGCGAACCGCCGGGCATCACGAGGCCGAAGCGGAAGGCCTTGACCAGTCCGCGGCCATTGGTGCCGGCGCCATTGGGCAGCCGAAAATCGACCTGCGGAAGGTCCACGACCACCCGGTAGGGATCGGCAAGCGCGAAGGCGCGAAACTGGATGGTCTTGTCGAGGTCCAGAATGAAGCGGGTCTGCCTGGCGTCACCGGCCAGGCGAGCGTCGGAGGCGACCGGAAAATTCGAGGCAGCGGCAGCCGTCGACACGGCCGGCCCGGCGACGGTCGATCCCGTGCATAGCAATGCTGCGGCGCACAAGAGCGCAAATTGCGGCAAAACACGGTAATTTGCGCGGATCGCCAACGATTCGGTGCCTCCGAGCGGTCCTCTTACCGCAATAGAACCACAGGGCTAACGATAGCTTAAGACTCCGAACGCGAATAAGGCGGAGTGTTGCCGCACGGCGACGCCCGTTCCGCAGCTCCCTTGCACGCGACGGGCAATCCACGTATGTACAGGGGGCTGACGGCTAAAACTCCCGGTTGTGTCGCGTTCAGCCTCCCGGTGCAGCGCCGGAATTTTCGAACTCAGGAAGTTCCAGCGTTTTTCCGATCCCTCCGCAGCCAGCGCAGCGCGCGGCTGAAAAGGAGCGGCGGTTTCAAGCCCGAGCGGCGTTCACTCCAGGTCACGATCTTGTTCCCTGGCAGACGCGACAGAACCGATTATCGCGGCCGCGAGGCTGGATAGACCACGGCCGGCGAGCGCTTTGGCGCCGCGCCGGGCCTTCAGCGACCGACGAGGCGGCGCCTTTTGCCGCCAATGTGTTCAGACGGGCCGACGCTTGATGCGCCAGACTGTGTTGCCGACCATGATCCACGGCAGATCCGCGCCGACGCGGAGCGAAAGCTCCGCGCGTCGCCCCGCTCCGCCGCGATCACGTTCGGACCGGCGCCCCGGGTTGCGTTTTGGCCTTCCCCTCACCCCCGAATCAGGTGGACCGTCGCGTCAACCGGCTGCGCGATACGCGCTTACCGTAAGACGCGCCCGCCGCCGCCAAGAGTTCCAAAATGCCCAACAAAATGTTGATCGATGCCACCCATCCGGAAGAAACCCGGGTTGTTGTAGTCCGCGGCAATCGCGTCGAAGAATTTGATTTCGAGACCGCCCAGCGCAAACAACTGCGTGGAAATATCTATCTCGCCAAGGTCACGCGCGTAGAGCCGTCGCTGCAGGCTGCCTTCATCGAATACGGCGGCAACCGTCATGGCTTTCTGGCCTTCAGCGAAATCCATCCCGACTATTACCAAATTCCGGTCGCCGACCGTCAGGCGTTGATCGAAGCCGACGCGCGCGCCCATCGCGAAGCCGAAGAAGAGAGCGAGAACCGCTCCAACCACCGCCGCCGCCCACGTCACCGCAACGCGCGCCGTCGGGGCAATGGCGAGCGCGTGCAGAGCGGCATCGTCGAGGCAACAGGCGCCGATCCCGCCCACACCGAGCAGCCGCGGGATCACGAGCATTCGTCGCACGACCATGATCAGGGTGACGAGGCGCGGTTTCACGCCCACGGCGACGAACCCCATACCGCCGATCTCGGCCATCATGACGACGATCATCATGACCACGAAAGTCATGGCCATGAGGGCCATGACCATGAGGACCATGAGCACCCGCATGATCACGACCACCCGCACCCCGAGCATGAGCACGACCATGCTTTCGCCGGGGGGCCGGCTGCGGCGGACACCCAGTCCGATCTGCCCGATACCGCGGCCCCTGTGGCGGCGCCGGGCGCTGCCGACGGCCACGAAGAATATGCCCATGACGACCGCGCCCATGAGGAGCACGCGCGGGAAAACGAGGCCCATGCCGACGACGCGCCGCACGCCGAGGACGGCAGCGGCGAGCAGGCCGAACATGTCGAGGGCGAGGCGGCTGCATCCGACCATCCCGGGCAGGCGGCAACGGCGCGGGGCGACGAAGCCCAGGATGATGAGGATGATGGCGACGACGCCGAAGAAGAGGTTGAATCCGTCGGCGGCGATGACGTGCTGGAGGAGGTGCCGGAACGCGCCTACCGGCCACGCCGCCAGTACAAGATCCAGGAAGTCATCAAGCGCCGCCAGGTCATGCTGGTGCAGGTCGTGAAGGAAGAGCGCGGCAACAAGGGCGCCGCGCTCACCACCTACCTGTCGCTGGCCGGGCGCTATGCCGTGTTGATGCCGAATACCGCGCGCGGCGGCGGCATCAGCCGCAAGATCACCTCGGCGCAGGATCGCTCGCGGCTGAAGGATGTGGTGCAGGATCTCGACGTGCCGGAGGGCATGGGCATCATTCTGCGCACCGCCGGCGCCTCGCGCACCAAACCCGAAATCAAGCGCGATTTCGAATATCTGATCCGGATGTGGGAAACCGTGCGCGACATGACGCTGCGATCGCAGGCGCCGACCCTCGTCTACGAGGAGGGCTCGCTGATCAAGCGGTCGCTGCGCGATCTCTACAACAAGGAAATTGACGAGATCCAGGTCGCCGGCGAAGCCGGCTATCAGGAAGCCCGCGATTTCATGAAGATGCTGATGCCGTCGAATGTGCGTGCCGTCAGGCAGTATCGCGACGGCCAGCCGCTATTTTCGCGGATGGGTGTCGAAAGCCAGCTCGACGCGATGTTTTCGCCGACCGTGCAACTGCGCTCGGGCGGCTACATCGTGATCAACCAGACCGAGGCGCTGGTTTCGATCGACGTCAACTCGGGCCGCTCGACTCGCGAGCATCATATCGAGGACACAGCGCTCAAGACCAACATGGAGGCTGCCGAGGAAGTCGCCAGGCAATTGCGCCTGCGTGACCTCGCCGGCCTCATCGTTATCGACTTCATCGATATGGACGAGAAGCGCAACAACCGCTCGGTCGAACGCAAGCTGAGCGATTGCCTGCGGCAGGACCGCGCCCGCATCCAGGTCGGACGGATCTCGCATTTCGGCCTGCTCGAAATGTCGCGGCAGCGGATTCGGGCCAGCGTGCTGGAAAGCTCGACCGAGCCCTGCCCGCAATGCGGCGGAAGCGGTCATGTCCGCTCGGTATCTTCGGTGGCCCTGCAATTGCTGCGCGGCATCGAGGAAATCCTGATGAAGGGGGCCACCCATAATCTCGTGGTGCGCACGCGGACCGATGTCGCGCTGTACGTCCTCAACCACAAGCGCGGCCATCTGCGCGACCTCGAGGACGCCTTCAAGGTGAGCCTCGCCGTGGTGGCCGACCCGACCGTCAGCGCTCAGCAGTCATTCATCATCGATCGCGGCGAACAGGTGCATACGCTCGAAGCCGCCAAGGCGTTGCTGGCGGCCCAGGTCGCGGCGTCCCCGCCGCAGTTCGAGGAAGCCTTTGACGAGGACGAGGCGTTCGATATCGAAGTCGAATCCGAGGTGGAAACCGAGGAGAGC
>JBDTKD010000094.1:0-2668 GCA_039935515.1 Bradyrhizobium sp. | reverse complement strand
CGCGTCGCCGTCGCCGCCTTGTCGTCAATGCCGATGGCGGCCTCGACCACATAACTCATGCGGTTGCAGAGTTTGAGATCCGCCTGCGCGGGCACGATGCTCGCCAGCAGCGCGATGGCCGGAACGAGTCCGGCCAGGACGGCTCTCGGTGGCGTGGCCGTTGGTGTCATCACTTGTGGATTAGTGTGCCGGTGCCCTGATTGGTAAACAATTCAAGCAAGACCGCATGCGGCGTCTTGCCATCGATGATGACAACGCCCTCGACGCCCTGCTCAAGCGCATAGATGCAGGTTTCCACCTTGGGGATCATGCCGCCGGAAATGGTGCCGTCGGCGATCAGCTTGCGCGCATCATGGACCGACAAATCCCCGATGAGTTTCTTCGACTTGTCGAGCACGCCGGGAACGTCGGTCAGGAGCAGGAGGCGCTTCGCCCTCAGCGCGCCCGCGACTGCGCCGGCAAAGGTATCGGCGTTGACGTTGAAGGTGTGGCCGTCCTTCGAGGTCGCCAGCGGCGCCAGCACCGGGATCAACTCATGGCCGATCAGCTGGTTGAGCAGCGTCAGGTCGACCTTTTCGGGCTCGCCGACGAAACCGAGATCGACCACCCGCTCGATGTTCGAGTCCGGATCGACCATGGTGCGCGTTGCCTTCGACGCCATCACCATGTTGCCGTCCTTGCCGCACAGGCCGACGGCCTTGCCGCCGGCCTCGTTGATGTAGCCGACCAGTTGCTTGTTGATCGAGCCCGCCAGCACCATCTCGACGATTTCGATGGTTGCGGCGTCGGTGATGCGCAGGCCGGCGGCGAATTCCGACGCGATGCCGAGCCGCTTCAGCATGGTCGCGATCTGCGGGCCGCCGCCATGCACGACCACCGGATTGATGGCGGTCTGTTCCAGCAGCACGATGTCGCGGGCGAATGCCTTCGCCAGATTCTCCGCACCCATGGCGTGGCCGCCAAATTTGATGACGATGGTTTCCTCGTCATACCGCTGCATATGCGGCAGCGCCTCGGACAGGATGCGGGCCTGATCGAGCGGACTGATGTGCGGCGCGTCGGTCATGGAGGGGGTCTCATGGTAAGGCAAGGTGATGCGGTTTCTATCCGATTGGCGGGCGCCGCGCAAAGCATGTCGGCCGCCGATTCAATCCTCGCGGCGCGGCCAGGCCGCCGCCACCGCGAGCACCAGCCAACTCACGATCAGAAGCGTGCCGCCGGTCGGCGCGGCAAACCGAAACAGGCTGTGGCCGGCATATTGGCGCAAGGTCAGGTCGGCGGCGAACAGCACGGCCGCGATGACAAAGCCCGATGCCGCGGCGATGCCGATGCGTCGATCGATGATGCCGCGCTCGGTCAGGGCGACCACCGCGAGCACGGCGAGGGCATGAAACAGCAGCATTGACGATGCCGGCAGCAGCAGCGACGCATTCGATTGGTGCGCCGATGCCGCGGCCAGGATGACGCCGTCGGCGCCCATGACCGCTGCCAGAATGACCAGGATGCGGAAGCCGCGCGATCCCGTCATCGGCTACGCTCGCCGAGCAGCCGCACCATCGCGGCGCGCAATTCCGGCATTCCGGCGCCGGTGCGCGCGGACGTCGTCAGAACTTCCGGGAAGGCGGCGGGATGTTTGGCCAGCGCGGCCGTGGTGGCCGCGGCGCACATTTCCAGTTCGGCAGGCTTGACCTGGTCGGCCTTGGTCAGCACGAGCTGATAGCTCACGGCCGATTTGTCGAGAGTCTTCAGCACGTCGAGATCGACCTCCTTGAAGCCATGCCGGGCGTCGACCAGCACATAGACCCGCGCCAGCGTGCTGCGGCCCTGCAGGTATTTGTGGATCAACGCGGTCCAGGACGCCACCCTGGCCTTGGGCGCGGAGGCATAGCCGTAGCCGGGCATATCGACCAGCCGGAAGCCGGACCTTTCGGGGCCCTCGAAGAAAATCAGTTCCTGGGTACGGCCCGGCGTGTGCGAGGTCCTCGCCAGCGCGTTGCGCCCCGTGAGCGCGTTGATCAGGCTCGACTTGCCGACATTGGAGCGGCCGGCAAAGGCGACCTCCATGCCCGCCATCGGCGGCAGCGTCTCGATCGAGGGCGAGGCCCAGAAGAACTGCCAATCGCCGCTGAAGAGTTTGCGGCCCTGCTCGATCAGCTTCGCATCGGTATCCGCGGTCATGCGAGAGCTTCCGTTGCAGTTCCTCATGGTGAGGAGGCGCTTCTTCAGCGCCGTCTCGAACCATGCGGCCCGTGGCTCATCCTTCGAGACGCGGCCAAAGGCCGCTCCTCAGAATGAGGGATCGAGACGATCCGAATGGAGCACTACGTCACCTTTTTGGACGCAAACGTAGCCCTGAGATTGTTGAACAATTCGACCTTCACGCCGTTGCGGCGCATGATAAAGCTCTGCTGCAGCACCGACAGCGTGTTGTTCCAGGCCCAGTAGATCACCAGACCCGCGGGGAAGCCTGCGAGCATGAAGGTGAAGATCAGCGGCATCCAGTCGAAGATCATCTTCTGAGTCGGATCCGGCGGTGTCGGGTTGAGCTTCATCTGGAACCACATCGTGATGCCCATGATGACCGGCCACACGCCGAGCGCGAGGTAGTGACCGAACAACGGCACCTGGGTCGGATCGAAATGAAGCAGGCCGAACAGGGTGAAGAGGT
>JBDTKD010000093.1:0-25929 GCA_039935515.1 Bradyrhizobium sp. | reverse complement strand
CGATGGCCTCAAGGATTATCTCGCTAGCAATCTCGAAGGCGCGACCCTCGTCCACCCGGATATATTCACCGGCTCATCGGGAAAAACGGGCAAGCATGGCGCTGTCGAATGGGCCATTGCCTGGACTGCGGATGCTGACGGTTTCCTGCAATCTTATTGCAACACCATTCCAACGCATGACGGCGGCACCCATGAATCGGGACTGCGCACCGCTCTGCTGCGCGGTCTCAAGGACCATGCCGAGCGCGCCGGACAAGGCAAGCGCGCCGCCTCGATCACATCGGAAGACGTCATGGTCGGCGCCGCGGTGATGCTGTCGGTGTTCGTGCGCGAGCCGGAATTCCAGGGCCAGACCAAGGACCGCCTCGCCACGGCCGAAGCCCAGCGCATCGTCGAGCAGGCCATCAAGGATCCGTTCGATCACTGGCTGTCTGGCAATCCGGTCCAGGCAAGCCGGCTGCTCGATTTCGTGATCGAGCGCGCCGACGAGCGGCTGCGCCGCCGCGCCGAGAAGGAAATCTCGCGCAAGACCGCGGCCAAGAAGCTGCGCCTGCCCGGCAAGCTCGCCGATTGCACCGACACCGCGGCCGAAGGCTCGGAGCTTTTCATCGTCGAGGGTGACAGCGCCGGCGGCAGCGCCAAGCAGGCGCGCGACCGCAAGACGCAAGCCATCCTGCCGCTACGCGGCAAGATCCTCAACGTGGCCTCCGCCACGAAGGACAAGCTTACCGCCAACGCACAGCTCGCCGACCTCATGCAGGCGATCGGGTGCGGCATCGGACCGCATTACCGTGAAGAGGATTTGCGCTATTCGCGCATCATCATCATGACCGACGCCGACGTTGACGGCGCGCATATCGCCTCGCTGCTGATCACCTTCTTCTACCGGCAGACGCCACGGCTGATCGACGAGGGCCATCTGTATCTCGCCGTGCCCCCGCTCTATCGGCTGACCCACGGCAGCAAGACGGTTTACGCCCGCGACGAGGCCCACAAGGACGCGCTCTTGGGGAGCGAATTCAACGCCAACGCCAAAGTCGATGTCGGCCGCTTCAAGGGCCTTGGCGAAATGATGCCGCCGCAACTGAAGGTGACCACGATGGACCCGGCCACGCGCACCCTGCTGCGCGTGGTGCTGTTGGCCGACGACCGCGAAGGCACTGCCGATTCCGTCGAACGGCTGATGGGCAGCAAGGCGGAGGCGCGCTTTGCTTTTATTTCCGACAAGGCCGAATTCGCCCGCGACGCTTTGTTGGATGTCTGAGTAAAGCCCGAAGTTCATCCATTGGCGCAGCACCGCCGGCGAGGAAGGTCCCATGCGCAAACTGCTTCTGATTCTCGGTTTTATCGCACTCGCCATCGGACTGCTCTGGATCGGCCAGGGCACCGGCGTGGTCAAGTGGCCGGAATCGAGCTTCATGATCAACCAGATCCAGTGGGCCGGCTACGGTGTCGCGCTGGGCGCGCTCGGTCTGATCCTGATCTGGCAGAGCAAGCGCTGATCGTTCGAGGCGGCTACAGCGTTTTCCGGTTCACTCGAATCATTGTTGCTTCTCCGGAGGCCTCATGGTTCGAGACGCGCGAAGACGCGCTCCTCACCATGAGGGTCTGATATGAGACCTCATCCTTCAGGAGCATCGCGAAGCGATGCGTCTCGAAGGATGAAGCCATTGAGGTGGAAATTGTACTAAACTAGCCGAAGCCGCCGGCAGACGACGGTGAGTGCACATGCTCCGGGCGCACGCCGACGGCGAGCAATCGCGCCGTAATCCCCTGCAGCCATGGAACGGCGTTGACCACGCGGGCGAGCAAAGGCGCTTTCAGCGGCTGCTCGCCCGGCTTGAGCGCAAGGCTGATGATGTTGTTCTGGGCGACCACCTGCATTCGCTGCGTCATCCGCACCGGGAATTCCCGGCGCCGGCGCACCGCATCGAGTTCGTGCTCCGGCGGGCAGCCGTCGGCGAGCTTCGCTGCGAGCAGGTTTGCGGTGGCGACCGCGTCCTGCACCGCGAGGTTGACGCCGACGCCGCCGACGGGCGACATCGCGTGCGCGGCGTCGCCGATGCAGAGCAGGCCGGGCAGGGTCCAGCGCTTCAAGCGGTTGATCGCCACCGTCAGCAGCTTCACATCGTCCCACGTCTTCACATCCGACATGCCCGCCTTCAGGACCGGCGCCATGCTGACGACGTCGGCGCGGAACGCTTCCAGCCCGCGCGCCTTGACCGCATCGTATTGTCCCTTGGCGATCACATAGGCGCATTGCCAATAGTCACCCCGGTCGAACGTCACCATCATCTTGCCGGCCTCGATGCGTCCAAACACGCTTTCGGTCTCGTTGGCGCGCTTGCCGGCGCGAAACCAGAGCACGTCCATCGGCGCGCCGATCTCCTCGACTTCCAGACCCGCGCGCTGTCGCACCATCGAATGCCGACCGTCGCAGCCGATGGTCAGGTCGGCGCGGATTTCCACCGCGCCCTGCGGGGTATTGGCCTTGACGCCCGCAACCGTATCGCCGGACCAGATGAGATCGGTCGCATCGGCGTTCATCATGACGGTGAGCGAGCCAAACCGCTTGCCCTTCTCACGCAGGAAATTGAGAAAATCCCATTGCGGCATGAAGGCGATGAAGGGGTATTTCAGCTTCAGCCGGCCGAGGTCGGCGATGCGGATCGAGCTGTCGCCAAATTTGGCGTCCATTCTTTGCAGTTGCTGGTGCGGAAGCTTGAGGAATCCATCGATCAGGCCGAGTTCGTCCATCACCTGAAGGGTGGAGGGATGCACGGTGTCGCCGCGGAAATCCCGGAAGAAATCGGCATGCTTTTCCAGCACCAGCGTCTCGATGCCGGCGCGACCCAGCAAATATCCCAGCATCATGCCGGCCGGACCGCCGCCGACGATGCAGCAGCGCGTGTTGCGATAGAACGGCCGGTTCGAGGGAGTACCCGCATCCATGATAAGCACGGCTTTGCTGAAGGAGACGCCTGGCGTCGAAAACTCTTGATCTCAGATACGCTGCCGTCGCGATAGGTCAATTCCGCAGACCGGCCGGACCGCATTTCATGCAAAAATATTAAGCTTTTTCAACGCTTCCCACGCCTGCTCCATTGACTTTGTCCAATTCATCCCTATGTTTCGCCTCGACGCGGCCCGGTATCGAAACGCGATATCTTGAGTAAGCCGCCTGTCTGCGTATCCGAAAATCCCGTGCATGATTGCGTGCCGTTCCGGGGTTGAGCGCGACAGTTTTTATCCGAGATTCCAAGCGGCGGTATCTACCAGAGGCTCAATGTCTTTTTCCCATCTCGGCTTGTCCGATAAGGTGCTCGCCGCCGTCGCGGCCACCGGCTACACCATCCCCACCCCTATTCAGGAACAGGCGATCCCCCATGTTCTGGCCCGCCGGGACGTTCTCGGCATCGCCCAGACCGGGACCGGCAAGACCGCGGCCTTCGTCTTTCCCATGCTGACCATGCTGGAAAAGGGCCGCGCCCGCGCCCGGATGCCCCGCACGCTGATCCTCGAGCCGACCCGCGAACTCGCCGCCCAGGTGAAAGAGAGTTTCGACAAATACGGCGCCGGCCAGAAGCTCAACGTCGCGCTGCTGATCGGCGGCGTCTCGTTCGGAGATCAGGACGTCAAGCTGACGCGGGGCGTCGACGTGCTGATTGCGACGCCCGGGAGACTGCTCGACCACACCGAACGCGGTGGCCTGTTGCTCACCGGCGTCGAGTTGCTGGTGATCGACGAAGCCGACCGCATGCTGGACATGGGCTTCATCCCCGACATCGAACGCATCTGCAAACTCGTGCCTTTCACCCGCCAAACGCTGTTCTTCACGGCGACGATGCCGCCCGAAATCCGCCGTATCACCGAAGCCTTCCTGCACAATCCCGAAAAGGTCGAAGTTTCGCGACCCGCTACCACCGCTGAAGGCGTAGCCCAATTCCAGGTCCCGGTTGGCCGCGAGCCACACGATAAACGCGAAACGCTGCGGCACCTGCTGCGCGACGCCAAGGATCTGCAGAACGCCATCATCTTCTGCAACCGCAAGCGCGAAGTGGCGCTGCTATACAAATCGCTGCAGAAACACGGTTTCAGTGTCGGAGCCCTGCACGGCGACATGGATCAGTCGGCGCGCACCGCGGCGCTCGATCAGTTCCGCAAAGGTGAAATCCCGCTGCTGGTGGCATCCGATGTGGCCGCCCGCGGCCTCGACATTCCTGCGACGAGCCACGTCTTCAATTTCGACGTACCACATCACGCTGACGACTACGTCCACCGCATCGGCCGCACGGGCCGCGCCGGACGAGCCGGTACCGCGATCTCCCTGGTCACTCCACTCGATCAAAAATCCATTGTCGCGATCGAAAAGCTGATCGGACAGACTATTCCGCGCGCCGATCGCGGCCCCGAAACCCAGCCGGTTGACGCCAGCGGCGAAGCCGAGCATCCGCGCCGCTCCCGCAGCCGGGAGGGCGCCAGGGAAGGCACACGCGAGGGCCGCAAGCCGCGCCGCGAGCGCGATTCCCGACGTTCCGGCGGGCGCGGCGGTCATACCGGTTCGCCGCCGCCATCCGCGGCCGCCGCATTCACGCCTCCGGCTGCACCCCAGGCCTCGCGCACGCCGTCGATCGGCCGCGCCGAAGCCCCGCCTCCCCCCCGCGATCCCGCATCGGAGCCTGCCGACCATTCGCATCTTCCGGCCTTCCTGCTGCGGCCGGTCCGCGCCCGCGTCTAGTTTGTTGTTTTGACGCGTTTTCTTCACGCGAACCGGTACCCACTTCGCTCGAAAACGCTATCGGCGCGCCTCGCCCCGCCTGCGACCCCCGATCGGCCCCGTTTACCGGTCTTTCACTCTCGTCCGTTAGCCTGACCGCGATATTTTAGGCATTTCGATCGGGACGACGGGCGGGACGCTCGCTATTGGGGATCGTATCCAGTGATCAAGGCGCTCGACGAGCACGAACGCACAATGGCCTTTGCCGAAGTGGCGCTCGGCCAGATCAGGTCGCTCCGGCAAACTGCTGTCCCCCGCAATTATGAAATCTGGTACGTCTATGCGACCGGATACAATTCACCGCTCAACAAGATCATCAACGAGACGCTGGCGCGCAACGGCAAGTTGAGCGACGCCGATCTTGAACTGATCTACGAGACCTATCTGTCGCAAACCAAGACCACCGATCGGATCGACAAGGTCGGCGCACGCGTGATCGGCGAAATCGACGACGTGATGACCCTCATCACCGAAGCGCTGGGAATGTCGGCGAGCTATGACGACAGCCTGGCCGATGCGACCAAGAAGCTCTCGGTCGCCGGCAACCGCGACGAGGTAAAAGCCGTCGTCGAAGCGCTGGTCAAGTCGACCCGCGAGATGCGCGGCACCAACAAGGCGCTCGAGGAGCGGCTGACGTTGTCGAAGTCGGAGATCAGCAACCTCCAGCACAGCCTCGAGGCGATCCGGGCCGAAAGCCTGACCGATCCCCTCACCGGCCTTGGCAATCGCAAATATTTCGATCGCTCGATCGACGTCGCGGTTCAGCAGGCGCTTGCCAATGGCCAGCCGCTTTCGCTGTTGATGTTCGACATCGATCATTTCAAATCGTTCAACGATTCCTACGGCCACCTCACTGGCGACCAGGTGCTCCGGCTGGTCGGCATGTCGCTGAAACAAACCATCAAGGGGCAGGACATCACGGCGCGCTACGGCGGCGAGGAATTCGCGGTGGTGCTGCCGAACACCGCGCTGCGCCAGGCGCTGACCGTCGCCGATCACATCCGCCGCGCCGTGATGGCCAAGGAATTGAAGAAGAAATCCACCGGCGAAATCCTCGGCCGCGTCACGATTTCGGTCGGCGTTTCGATGCTGAAGCCGGGCGACGATATCGATTCGCTGATCGAACGCGCCGACGCCTGTCTCTACGCCGCCAAGCGCAACGGCCGCAACCGCGTCATCTGCGAAGCCGATCCGGAATACGCCGCCGAGACGCATAGTCAGGTCGCGTGACGGCCTCGGCGCGCCGTGTTTTTCTTCGGCATTCTGGTTTTGGCCGGCTGCTTCGCCGCCTTGCGGGCCTTCCGCAACGCCGCGCGCTGCGCCGCCGCCAGCGCCGCCCTCGCCCAATCCGTCAGTTGCTCGGGATCGTCGTACAGCCGCTCTGGCAGCTGCCAATATGATCCCACCGTGACCGTCCTGGCTCTGGTCTGATACTGAAACGGTTTGGATCCCTCCGCCTCGAACCGCGAGATGGTCTGATCGTCGGCACGAAGGAAAAGTCCGCCACGCAACGCGAGCGCGAAGTTGGTGCCGTCCGCGGAAATGCCGAAGCCTGAAAACATCCGGCGGATCGTCACCGGGCCGAAATCGGCAAACAGGTCGATCAGGAAATCGCGGTCCATTGCGGCGCCAGCCCTCGACGTCAGCCCCCATGGTGAGGAGCGCATCTTGCGCGTCTCGAACCATGAGGCCGCTATTTCGCCTGCGGTTATCCTTCGAGACGCCGCGCAAATAGCGCGGCTCCTCAGGATGAGTCGGCGCACGCGGCAGAACTAGATCTTTGCAGCCGTGAGCTGTACCGATTCGCCGCAGCCGCAGGCGCCAACCTGGTTCGGGTTGTTGAAAATGAATTGCGCCGACATCTTGTCGACCTTGTAGTCCATCTCGGTGCCGAGCAGAAACAGAACAGCCTTGGGGTCGACCATGATCTTGACGCCCTTGTCCTCGACGACCTCGTCGGTCGGCCGAACCTCATGGGCATATTCGACCGTGTAGGATTGCCCGGCACAGCCGCCGTTCTTGATCCCGACCCGCAAGCCCACGATCTCGGAATCGGCGCGCCCGGTCAGCTCGGCGATCCGCTGCGCGGCGGCATCGGTGAGTTTCATGACCTGCGGGCGCGGCCGCGGCTTCGGCCTGGAGACGTGTGCGGTGGCATCCATTGCAGTCAATCTCCTCACGCCGCACGGCGGCGGCAGATTCTTGTACAGCTAAAATAACAACTAAATCCCTGCTGTGAAGGTCTCATCCGGTGAATTCATGGAACCTGCCGCATTGACCGGTCGTGCGGCTAGTAAATCGTCCAAACCCCCGGCGTAACCAGCTCCAGCAGGTGGTTGTCGGGGTCGCGGAAATAGACGCTGCGCCCGCCGCGCGGCCAATCGGTGCCACTCTCGATCGCAACCTTGTGCTCGCCGAGCCGCCTTTCCCAGTCCGGAAGCTCGTCTGCCGCAATGGCAAAGGCCACGTGAATCGGACCGCTGCCGTCGTGCGGCGGAATGGTGCCGCCGGGCAGGACCACCGGCTGCAGCGTCGAGCCCCGTTGAAACAAAAGAAGGACGCTGCGACCGCCGACATCGAAAGCAAGAAATCGCGCATCGCCGGTCAGCCGCGCAAGCCCGAGCACATCCTCGTAGAAGGCGCGGGCGCGCGCGAGGTCATCGACGTAGAGTGCAGTCTCGATCACACCGGACAGTTTCGGCAACGGAACGCTTCACCACATATTGAGGACAAGGCGCGCCTCGTCGCTCATTCGGTCCGGCGACCACGCCGGCTCCCAGACCAGATTGACATTGACCACGCCGACGCCGGGAACGCTGGCGATCGCGTTCTCCACCATCTGCGGCATCTCGCCGGCCGCCGGGCAGTTCGGCGTCGTCAGCGTCATCTCGACGTCGACGGCGCGATCATCCTTGATGTCGACCTTGTAGATCAAGCCAAGCTCGTAGATGTCGGCCGGGATTTCCGGATCGAACACGGTCTTCAGCGCGGCCACGATCTCGCCGCCGAGCCGCTCGGTTTCCTCCGGCGGCAATGCCGAATTGGTCTGCATGTTGGCGGTCTTAGGTTCGGCAATGTCGTTCACGAAAACAATTCCCCCGCCTTGATCAGCGCCTGGGCCAGGTGGTCGACTTCTTCCATTGTATTATACATCCCGAACGAGGCCCGGCACGTCGCCGTGACATTGAACCTCTCTAAAAGCGGCATCACGCAATGGGTGCCGGCGCGCACCGCGATCCCCTGCCGGTCGATCACCGTGGCGACGTCATGCGGATGGGCGCCCTTCATCTCGAACGAGATCACCGGCCCCTTGCTGCGCGCGGTGCCGATCAGGCGCAGCGAATTGATCTCGCGCAGCCGCTCCTGGGCATAGGTCAGAAGGCCATGCTCATGCGCGGCGATGCGTTCCTTGCCGATCGAACTGACGTAGTCGATGGCCGCACCGAGGCCGATCGCTTCGACGATCGCCGGCGTTCCCGCCTCGAACTTGTGCGGCGGATCGCCATAGCTGACCCAATCCCTCGCAACCTCGCGGATCATCTCGCCGCCGCCGTTGAACGGACGCATCGCCTCGAGATGGGCATGCCTGGCGTAGAGCACGCCGATCCCGGTCGGGCCGTAAAGCTTGTGACCGGTAAAGACGTAGAAATCGCAGTCGATGTCCTGCACGTCGATCGCCAGATGAACCGCGGCCTGGCTGCCGTCGACCAGCACCGGAATGCCGCGGGCGTGGGCAAGCTGCACCACATCCTTCACGGGCACGATGGTACCGAGCGCGTTCGACATCTGGGTGATCGCCACCAGCCGGGTGCGATCGGTCAGTAGCTTCTCGAATTCGTCGATCAGGAAGTTGCCTTCGTCATCGACCGGCGCCCACTTGATGACGGCACCATGCCGTTCCCGAAGGAAATGCCAGGGCACGATGTTGGAATGGTGCTCCATGATCGAGATCACGATCTCGTCGCCGGCCTTGATGTTGGCTTCGCCCCAAGAATAGGCGACGAGGTTGATGGCCTCGGTCGCGTTGCGGGTGAAAACGATCTCCTCGTTGCGGCCGGCATTGAGGAATTTTGCCACTTTGGCACGGCCACCCTCATAGGCCTCGGTCGCGGCATTGGCGAGGTAATGTAGCCCGCGATGGACGTTGGCATATTCGCTCTTGTAGGCGTCGGTCATGCGCTCCAGCACCGCGGTGGGCTTCTGCGCAGACGCCGCGTTGTCGAGATAGACCAGCGGCTTGCCGTACACCTTCAGCGCCAGCGCGGGAAAATCCTGCCGTACTCTCGCAACATCGTATGAACCGTTCGAGACCGCCGGATGGGTCATCTTTTGCCTGTTCTCTCGCCGTCAGCACCGCGCGCCTCGTGCGCGTGCTACCGACGAGCCATCTTTTGTTGTCCCTCCCATCGAGACAGCCGCAAGGCTTCCCCAGGATCGGGATCCATTATCCGCGAGCCGCCAGCCAGCGCTCGGCCGTGGAGATTGCGAGTTCGCGCAAGCCGTCATTGGCGATGGATTCAATCGCCTCGCCGACAAAGGCCTGGATCAACAGCGCCTGCGCTTCCTTCTCGGAAAGGCCGCGCGCCCGCAGGTAAAACAGCAGGCTTTCGTCCAGCGCGCCGGTGGTTGCGCCATGGCCGCAGGTGACGTCGTCGGCGAAAATCTCCAGCTCCGGCTTGTTATCCGCCTCGGCCTCGTCGGACAACAGCAGCGCGCGCGTCATCATCTTGGCATCGGTCTTCTGCGCCTTGGGCCGGACAACGATGCGGCCCTGAAATACCGAATGTGCGCGATCGTCGACCACCGCACGGAAGATCTCGCGGCTCGCACAGTTCGGTACCGCATGATCGAGGAACAGCGTGGTGTCGGCATGCTGTCGGCCGTTGAGCAGGTTGACGCCATGGGTCTCGACCCGCGAACCCTCGCCGGCGAACGCGACCACGGCCTGATAGCGGCTGACATGCGATCCGCTGGTCATGCCGAAGGTGTTGAAATGCGCCTTGGCGCCCAGTGTCACGGCGGCGGAGGAAATGTTGAAGGCCTCGCGGCCGTCCTCGATCAGACGCACATGGTCAAGCCGCGCGCCGTCGCCGATCACAAGCACCAGCGAATCGTGGACCTGATAGGCGTTGGCGTCGCCCGCGGCGATGTAACTTTCCACCAGCGTCGCGCCGGCAGCCTGGCCTATCTTCAGCGACGACCGCGTGAACATCGCCGCCGGGCGCGGGGTGCTGGCGATATGGACGATATGCAGGGGTTTTGTCAGCATGATGCCGTCGGCGATGTCAATGACGAGGCCGTCAGTCATCATCGCGCTGTTGAGCGCCACCATGGAATCGATGCTAACGGGCGCGAACAGTTGCGCGGTGAGCGCGGCATCGCCCGCTTCCAGCACGTCGCGCAGCGTCCGGATGCCAAGTCCCCGTTCCGGATTGGCGAGGTCGGACAGTTTTGGCGCGAACACCCCGTCCACCAGCACCAAGCGCCGCGCGCCATCGATCGCGTGCAGCTTGAGGGCGGCGCCAGCGCGCTTCAGCGCCGCGGCATCGGGCGCATCCGCCGGCGCCAGCACCTCGCGCATCAGCGCGCGCAGATCGGTGTATTTCCAATCCTCGATGCGCCGGTGCGGCAGGCCCGCGCGCTGGTAAGCCTCGAATGCCTGCCGCCTGAGCCCGGCGACCTGGCCGGTGCCGGGCAGCCGATCCTGCGCGAGAGCAAAGACATCGCTCAGCGCGCGGCCGGTCTCGGTTTTTGCCAGTGCAAGGTTCATCATCAATCCGTTTATCAGGCCGCGTCTTCGAACTGCGCGTAGCCGGAAGCCTCGAGCTCCAGCGCCAGTTCCTTGCCGCCGCTTTTCACCACGCGCCCCTTTGACATCACATGCACGAAATCGGGCACGATGTAGTTCAAGAGCCGCTGGTAGTGCGTGATCACCACCATCGCACGGTCGGGCGAGCGCAGCGCGTTGACCCCGTCGGCGGCGATCCGCAACGCGTCGATGTCGAGGCCGGAATCCATTTCGTCGAGAATGCACAGGCTCGGTTCGAACAGCGCCATCTGCAGAATCTCGTTGCGCTTCTTTTCGCCGCCGGAGAATCCGACATTGACGCCGCGGCGCAGCATGTCCTGCGGAATATTGAGGCTGGCCGTAACCGCGCGCACCTTCTTGAGAAAGTCGGGCGTGGAATATTCGCTGTCGCCACGCGCCTTGCGCTGCGCGTTCAAGGCGGTGCGCAGGAAGGTCATGGTCGCAACACCCGGAATTTCCACCGGGTACTGGAACGCGAGAAACACGCCCCTGGCCGAGCGCTGGTCGGGCGACATCTCGAGCAGGTCTTCACCCTCGAACAGGATCTCGCCGCCGGTGACCTCATAGCCCGGCTTGCCGGCGATGACGTGGCTCAAAGTCGATTTGCCGGAACCGTTCGGTCCCATGATGGCATGCACCTCACCCTTGTTGACGGTGAGCGAAAGCCCGTGGAGGATCTCGCGATCCTCGACCCGAACCTGCAGATTTTTGACTTCGAGCAATGCCATTGCGTTGTTCCGTCTTTCGTTGTGCTGCGGGGCGCCGCGGGCCGCGGCGCGGTCTCCCCGGGGGCGGCGCTATCCAACCGAGCCTTCCAGCGAGATCGAGATCAGTTTCTGGGCCTCGACCGCGAATTCCATCGGCAGTTGCTGCAGCACGTCCTTGACAAAGCCGTTGACCACGAGGCCGACGGCCTCTTCCTGCGAGAGGCCGCGCTGCACGCAGTAGAACAGCACGTCCTCGGAAATCTTCGACGTGGTCGCCTCGTGCTCGAACAGCGCCGACGAATTCTTCGCCTCGACATAGGGCACGGTGTGCGCGCCGCATCGATCGCCAATCAGAAGCGAATCGCAGGCGGTGAAATTGCGCGCGCCGGTCGCCTTGCGGTGCGCCGTGACAAGTCCGCGATAGGTGTTCTGCGAGACGCCGGCTGCGATGCCCTTGGAGATGATCCGGCTCGTGGTGTTGTTGCCGAGGTGGATCATCTTGGTGCCGGAATCGACCTGCTGGTGGCCGTTCGAAATCGCGATCGAATAGAATTCGCCGCGCGAATTGTCGCCGCGCAGGATGCAGCTCGGATATTTCCAGGTGATGGCCGAGCCGGTCTCGACCTGGGTCCAGGAAATCTTCGAATTGTTGCCGCGGCAATCGCCGCGCTTGGTGACGAAATTGTAGATGCCGCCCTTGCCTTCGGAATTTCCGGGGTACCAGTTCTGCACCGTCGAATATTTGATCTCGGCATCGTCGAGCGTCACCAGTTCGACCACCGCGGCATGCAACTGGTTTTCGTCGCGCTGCGGCGCGGTGCAGCCTTCGAGATAGCTGACATAGGCGCCCTTGTCGGCGATGATCAGGGTTCGCTCGAACTGGCCGGTGTTGCGCTCGTTGATGCGGAAATAGGTCGACAATTCCATCGGGCAGCGCACGCCGGGCGGCACGTAGACGAACGAGCCGTCGGAAAACACCGCCGAGTTCAAGGTCGCAAAGAAATTGTCCGAGGTCGGTACCACGGAACCGAGATACTTCTTCACCAGTTCGGGATGCTCGCGGATCGCTTCCGAGATCGGCATGAAGATCACGCCGGCCCGCTTCAGTTCGTTCTGGAACGTGGTCGCCACCGAGACCGAATCGAACACGGCGTCAACCGCGATCTTGCGCTCGCCTTCCGGGCGTACCACGCCTTCCAGCATCTCGACTTCGCGCAGAGGAATGCCGAGCTTCTCATAGGTCTTGAGGATTTCGGGATCGACCTCGTCGAGCGAACCGAGTTCTTTCTTCTTCGGCGCGGAATAATAATAGAGATCCTGATAATCGATTTTGGGATAGTGAACCCTCGCCCATTGCGGCTCGGTCATGGTGAGCCAGCGGCGATACGCCTCGAGGCGCCATTCCAGCATCCAGGCCGGTTCGTTCTTTTTTTCGGAAATGAACCGGACGGTATCTTCCGACAGCCCCTTCGGAGCCTTGTCGGATTCGATAAGCGTTTCAAATCCATATCGATATTGATCGACGTCGATCCGGCGAACCCGATCGACCGTCTCTTGTACGGCAGCCATTCCATCCTCCGCTCGCGGTTTCAAGGACCGCGGTGGATCAGTTCCAGACGTCTATTACGATATTTTTCTGCCGAAATCACCTGCTTAGAATCGTTCAAGCCGTGTTTCGTCATCCTTTAAGTAGGGTGCCGGCGAGCTTTCGCCAAGCCTCCAGGCAGCGATCAATGTCCGCGTCTGAGGTGGACCAGCCCAGACTGAGCCGCACCGCTCCCTTGGCGATCTCCGGGCCGGCACCCATGGCCGCAAGTACGTGGGAGGGCTGAACTTTCCCCGATGAACAGGCGGAGCCCGAGGAAACCGCGATTCCCGCGAGATCAAACCCGATCACGGCGGTTTCGGCCTTGAGGCCCGGAACCGTAAACAGAGTGGTATTGGGTAACCGCGGCACCTCGTCGGAAAATACGATGATTCCCGATAACTCGCGCAAGCCATTCTCAAGCCGGTGGCGTTGGCCTTCGAGGCGAAGGACGTCGGTCTCGAGGGCCACGCTGGCGGCGCTCGCGGCCGCGCCAAAACCCGCAATTCCCGCCACGTTCTCCGTTCCCGCCCGGCGTCCCAGTTCCTGACCGCCGCCGCGTAGCAATGGCTCCAGCCCCAGCACCCCCTCGGCCACAATGAGCGCACCCACGCCCTTCGGGCCGCCAACCTTGTGCGCGGACAGCGTCAACAGATCGGCATTCAGGCTGTCCAGGCCAAACGGCCGTTTTCCGAACGCCTGGATCGCATCGACATGCAGCACGCCGCCAGCGGCATGCACCAGCGCCGCCGCTTCGGCCACCGGCTGCAGCGCGCCGGTTTCGTTGTTGGCGAGCATCACCGACACCAGCGACGGCGGCCCGCTCTCCAGCATCGCCCGCAGACATGCAAGATCGAGCACGCCCGCGCGTGTCACGTCGATGGTGCCGATCGCATCGGATGCAAACCGGCCACCCGCAAGCACCGAGGCATGCTCGATGGCCGAGACCAGCAAACGGTTGGCCGGAGCCCCGGAGGCTCGCCGAAGCCCCGGCGTCAGCGCCAGCGCATTCGCCTCGGTTCCGCCTGACGTAAATACGACGTTTCTAGCCTGCGCGCCGACGGCGCCGGCGATCGCGGTTCTCGCGTCCTCGACGAGTTTGCGCGCCTGGCGGCCCTCCGCGTGCACCGAGGAAGGATTGCCGCCGAGATCCCACGCCGCCGCCATCGCCTCTCGGGCCTCGCGACGAAGCGGCGTGGTCGCGTTCCAGTCGAGATAGACACGGTCAGGCATGGAATACTATATTACCTATAGAAGGTGTAGCGAATAGACGAGGCGTTGTCGGAGCGCCCAGCCCTTTTGGCAACTGGTAATCCGGCCGCCGGCGCGCAATTGACGGCTAACGCGTTGAACGCCCTTGCGGACGTTCAAAACCCTTGCTTCTTGCCCCTCGCCTCATGCTAAGAACGCGCCCACCAGTTCACCCCGCGCCGTTCGCGCATCGCCAAACGACGCCTGATCACCCCTTCTGCGCGGTTCATCTGACAGCCAGATAGAGCCAGCACAAAGCCGGTCGATTGCCAAGGATCACTGATGCCCGAAGTCATTTTCACCGGCCCGGCAGGCCGCCTTGAAGGCCGTTATCATCCGGCGAAGCAGAAGAACGCGCCGATCGCCATGATCCTGCATCCGCACCCGCAGTTTCACGGCACCATGAATCACCAGATCATCTACCAGTGCTATTACGCCTTTGCGCATCGCGGATTTTCGGTGCTGCGCTTCAATTTTCGCGGCGTCGGCCGGAGCCAGGGATCGTTCGACCACGGCACCGGCGAGCTCTCGGACGCCGCCTCCGCACTCGACTGGGCCCAGACCATCAACCCGGAAGCGCGCGCCTGCTGGGTCGCGGGCTTCTCGTTCGGGGCCTGGATCGGAATGCAATTGCTGATGCGCCGGCCCGAGGTCGAAGGCTTCATCTCGATCGCGCCGCCCGCCAATCTCTACGACTTCTCGTTCCTGGCGCCCTGCCCGTCGTCCGGGCTGATCGTGCATGGCGAGAGGGATGCGGTGGTGCCCCCCAAGGACGTCAATACGCTGGTCGAGAAGCTCAAGACCCAGAAGGGCATTGTCATCGACCAACAGATCATCCCCGGCGCGAACCATTTCTTCGACGGCAAACTGCAGCCGCTGATGGAAACGGTAACCGGCTATCTCGATATGCGACTTGCCAACGTCCGCTGACCGGCCGACGGCCCATAGCGTTTTCGAGCGAAGTGGGCACCGGTTCGCATGAAGAAAACGCGTCAAAACAAGAAATGATAGGGCCCGGTTCTGATGCAATCAGAACCGAACAGGCTCTTAAGGCCGGGCAATCACGCCGCCCGTCATCGGGATCGGTACCCCGGTCGTGGCGGGATAGCTGAGCGGCAGGCCCTTGAGGCCCCGCGCCGCCAGGAAGCCGAAGGCCTGCGCCTCGATGGCGTCAGCCGACCAGCCCAGCGCATCGGCGGCCTCGACACTCGCCGGCGCCAGTCGCTCGCGCAGCATCCTGAGCATGGTCAGGTTGCGGGCGCCGCCGCCGGCAACGATCCAGCTTTTGGGCGTCTTCGGCAGCAGTGGAACGATCCGGGCGATGGCGGAGGCGGTGAAGGCCGTCAGCGTCGCGGCGCCGTCGGCCGGCGGCATCGGGCGCAGCACCAGCGAGGCGAAATCGTTGCGGTCGAGCGATTTGGGTGCCGGCCGTACAAAGAACGGATGCTCCAGGGCCCGAGAGATCCAGCCATCATCGGCCGTGCCCTGCGCCGCCATGCGGCCTTCGCAGTCGAACAACTGGCCCATGGTGCGGAACATGTAGTCGTCCAGCAGCGCATTGCCGGGCCCGGTATCGCAGGCGATCAAGGTATCGGCGCCGTCGATATAGGTGATGTTGGAGACGCCGCCGATATTGACCACGACAATCGGTCCGTCCCGTTCCAGCGATTGCGCCAGCGCGCGATGATAGACCGGCACGAACGGCGCGCCCTGGCCACCTGCGGCGACGTCGGCGGCGCGGAAATCATGCATGACAGGAATATGAATGGCCTTGGCTAGCGCCGCGCCATCGCCGATCTGCACGGTCAGTTTCTGCGCCGGCCGGTGCAGCACGGTCTGGCCGTGGAAACCGACGATATCGATGTCTTCGCAGGAAATGTGGTTCTGCGCGGTAAAGGCGGCGACGGCCTCGGCATGGGCGATCGTGACTGCGCGCTCGGCCTCGCGCAGGATGCCGGGCCGGGCGTCGCGCCGCGGCAGGTCGACGGCTTCCGTGAGCGCCTGGCGCAGCAGGTCGCGTTCCCGCTCGGTGTAGGGCCGGTAGCCGGAAGGGCCAAAGCCCTTCACCTGCTTGCCGTCGGTTTCGATCAATGCGACGTCGACCCCGTCGAGCGAGGTACCGCTCATCAGACCGATTGCCGTCATCATCATGGTCAGAATGCTTTCGCGGCGCCTGCCCTGACGCCCTGCTTGTGTCAAACAAGCACATCTTATAATGCCACAGCGCGCCCGGCTGCGGCAGCCCTATTCCGGGCCGGCCCGGCCGTTTGCTGCAAATAACGTGAACTTAGAATGATCAGAGTTGCATACAAATGAGCGCATTTAAATCAGATTTCCTGAACACTCTGCAGGATCGCGGCTTCATCCACCAATGCTCCGATTTCGAGGGCCTCGACGCGCTGGCCGCGAAGGGCAAGGCTGCCGCCTATGTCGGCTATGACTGCACCGCGCCGTCGCTGCACATCGGCAATTACCTGACCATGATGATGCTGTACTGGCTGCAGCAAAGCGGCAACAAGCCGATCACCTTGATGGGCGGCGGCACCACCATGGTCGGCGATCCCTCCGGCAAGGACGAATCGCGCGCGATCCGCAGCATCGAGGAAATCGAGGCCAACAAGACCAGCATCCGCGGGGTATTCGCCAAGGTGCTACGCTATGGCTCCGGCGCCAGCGACGCGATCATGCTCGACAATGCCGAATGGCTGACCAGGCTGAACTGGATCGAGATGCTGCGCGACATCGGCCGGCATTTCTCGGTTAACCGGATGTTGACGATGGACTCGGTGCGGCTGCGTCTCGAACGCGAGCAGGAAATGAGCTTCATCGAATTCAACTACATGGTCTGCCAGGCCTACGACTTCGTCGAACTGTCGCGGCGCGTCGGCTGCAGGCTGCAGATGGGCGGCTCGGATCAGTGGGGCAACATCGTCAATGGCGTCGATCTCGGCCGCCGCATGGGCACACCGCAATTGTTTGCGCTGACGACGCCTTTGCTCACCACGGCGTCAGGCGCCAAGATGGGCAAGACCGCCCAGGGCGCGGTGTGGCTCAACGCCGACGAATGCAGTCCGTATGATTTCTGGCAGTACTGGCGCAATGTCGAGGATGCCGACGTCGTCAAATTTCTCAAGCTGTTCACGATCCTGCCGCTCGGCGAGATCGAGCGCTTGGCACAACTCAGGGGGGCAGAGATCAACGAGGCGAAAAAGGCCCTGGCGGATGCCGCCACCACGCTTCTGCACGGCGCCGAAGCGGCGCGGCTTGCTTCGGAGACTGCCCGCCAGACCTTCGAGGAAGGCGCGATCGCGGAGAACCTTCCCTCCGTGGCTATTCCACGCAGCGACCTCGAAGCGGGCATCGGTGTGCTGGTCGCGTTCGTCAAGGCAGGCCTCGCTGGATCGAATGGCGAAGCGCGGCGCCAGATCAAGGGCGGCGGCCTGCGCGTCAATGACGTTGCGGTCAGCGACGAGAAGATGGTCCTGAACTCTTCGGACCTGACGCCGGAAGGCGTGATCAAGCTGTCGCTCGGCAGGAAGCGCCACGTCCTGCTCAAGCCTGCATAGGTGCATTCGTCCAAGACCCCTGCTCCTCGCCGATGAAACGCGCTCCTTGATGGGCATGGACCAGCATGCCGTGAGCGAGCGAGGCGCGATCAAACCGCAGAAGCCGGCGCGGGTGGCGCTGGGCGTATTGGCGCTGTGTTTTACGCTGTCGGTGCTCGGCCGCGGCCTCGGCGAGAGCTTTACGGTGTTTCTCAAGCCGATCTCGGAGAGTTTCGGCTGGGACCGCGCCGAGGTGGTTTCGGTCTATTCGCTGTCCGCGCTCGCCGGAGGACTGGCGGCTCCGCTGGTCGGCCGGCTGTTCGACCGCTCGGGGCCGCGCATCGTCTATTCGCTCGGAATGTTTCTGCTGGGCGCGGCGTTCCTGATCGCAGGCCTTGCCCAGCATCTCTGGCAATTCCAGCTCAGCCTCGGCCTCTGCGTCGGCATCGGCATCGCCTTTATCGGCAACGTGCCGAATTCGATCCTGCTCGGCCGCTGGTTCGGCCCGCGACTGCCGAGCGCCATGGCGGTGGTGTATTCCGCGACCGGCGCCGGCGTGCTGATCCTGTTGCCGGCGTCGCAAATCCTGATCGATCGGGCCGGCTGGCGCGGCACCTACCAGATTTTCGGCGGCATCGTGCTGGTGTTGCTGGTGCCGCTGTTGGTGCTGCCATGGCGCATGTTCGCCGGCGGATCGCCGCACCTGGTCAAGAGCGCCACCGCCGACATCGCCGACGGGGGCTGGACGCTGCTGAGCGCGATGCGCCATCATGCCTTCTGGGCCCTCTTCTCGACCTTCTTCTTCACCGCGATCGGGATGTACGCCATCGCGCCGCAAGTCGTCGCCTATCTGATCGATGCCGGATTTCCGCCGCTGCAGGCGGCGACCGCATGGGGATTCAGCGGCGTCGTGTTGTTGTTCGGCATGCTCGGCGTCAGTTCGCTCGACGGCATCATCGGCCGGAGGCCGTCGGTATTGTTCAGCTACGCGCTGTCGATCATCGGAATCCTGCTGCTATGGGCGCTGCAACGGTACCCGAACTTCTGGGTGCTGACCGGCTTTGTGGTGTGCTTCGGCAGCATGATCGGATCGCGGGGCCCGCTGCTCACGGCGACCGCGATGAAGATCTTTCGCGGCGAACGGCTTGGAACGATCTACGGCACCATCTCGATCGGCAGCGGTCTGGGATCGGCGTTCGGCTCCTGGAGCGGCGGCCTGATCCACGACTGGACCCACAGCTACAATCCCGTGATCGTATTCGCGCTGGTCGCCGTACTGCTCGGCATGATCCCGTTCCTGGTGGTGCCGGCGCTGCGGCGATAGGCGCGCGACGAAATGCAGAGTGACGGTCAGTTGCTGTTGTTTGGTGGAAATTCAACCGGGTTGTTGGGCTTGCCGGTGTTGAATTCGAAGATCTTGCGCAATACCCCCGGCGCCATCGCCGAAATCGGATTCACGCGAAGCACCGGCTGGCCGAGCGTGCCGACGACCTCGTAGGTGACCCCGATCAATCCCTCGTTGCTGCCGCCGCCGAGGAACAGGCCGACAATCGGAATCTGGCCGAACATGTTGTTCAGCCCGTACATCGGAACGAAGGTGCCGCTCATGCGCACCTGATTTGCGGAATCGATGCTGCCTTCGATCGTCCCGCCAATCATCGTGCCTTTCAGGACGCCCTCCCGGATCGTGAGCTGCCCGTTTTGGCGGGTGAATTCGGCGCGCACGCGCGAGAAGGGAACACCGTTCTGGATCCCGGTTGGGCCGCCGGCGGCCACGCGGTCGAGCGCCGCCTCCCCCTTGACCGAAAAATTGTTGACGTTGATCAGGCCCTCTTTGGCGCTGGGTTCCACGGTCGGCGGATCCATCGCCAGTTGAAGCTGGCCGCCGACCACCTTGGAATAAGTGTCGGTGAAACGGAAGAAGGCGCCGGCATCATTGGTCTCGAGATAGATCACCTCACGTCCCTGCGTCGGCCTGCGCAAATCTCCCATCAGCGGCGTATCGCGCCCGAGCTTGCCGTTGAGCGTAAAGGCCTTGATCGCTCCGTTGCGCCGCGACAGCTTGACGTCGACGCTGCGCAGCGCCTCTCCATAGAAACCGGCGACCGCGCCGAGCTTCAGATCGACATCGAGATCGACATTCCTGGGCTTGCTCTTGGGGTCGACCTCGCGGCCGGAAATGGCGGACTTGATGAAGCCGCGGCCGTCGAACACGTCGCCGCGCATCGTCACTTTCAGCACCCCATCGGGGCCCCGTTCGGCCTTCAGCGAGGTCTTGTCGCCTTCGGAGGGCGAATAGGTCGGGAAATTGACGCTCATGACGTCGTTGTTCTGATCGACCTCGATCGACCCCTTGATGGACACGCCGCCACCATCGATGACAATGTCTTCGAGCCGGGTCGATTGCGGTTTCTGCACCACGTTGAACACGGCGTGGCCCGACTTGCCCGGCAACTTGACCCAGCCCGGCAGCATGTTGTCGAGCTTCAACGAGGTCAGGTCGGCGTCGACGCCGATGCGGCTGTCATGGTCCGCTCCGCCGATCTTGCCGTTCAGCTTGACCGGCAGCGCGCCGCTGACCGCGGGGCCAAGGTCCAGCCCGAGGCGCGCGCGGCTCGCATCATCGAGTGTCGCCTGCAATTTGATATCGGCGTCGCCCTCGCTCGGCTTGCGGTAGTCCAGCGAGGCCGCCTGCCCATTGATTCGGACGTCGCCCTTGACCTGATAGCCCTGATTGTTGGCAACGACCTTGAGCGCGGTGGCCTCGAGCTTTTGATTCATCACGAGATGATCGGCGGCAAACCCGCTGAGGTCGGCAGTAATGGCGTAGGTCGTGTCGGCCTTGGTGAGTTCGCGCTTGATCGGCATGTTGAGCGTCACCAGCGCGGAAACCGTACCCTTGCTGGCGTTCGGATCGATCTTGGTAGCGGAGAATTCACTGAGGCGATCGGAGGCGAGAATTTCGGCCGCCGCCGGCACCGGTCCGTCGATCCGGAACTTGACCCTGGCCGGGGCGGGCTTCGGCGCCATGTCCGGCACCTCGAACACCAGATCGCTGATCGTAAGTTTGCGGCCCGCCGGCGTGTCGGCCGCCGCCTGTCCGATCGTCACGGTCGCGGTGCGGCCGGTCACATGGGCTTTCAAATCCGCATCGTGTACCAACGGCAGGTCATCCACCGGCCGCAACGTCACGCCACTGGCGATGATGTTGACGGCGAGGCCGTCGTCCGGAATCGGCGGTCCCCGTCGCGAAAGATTGTGAACCGGCGAATTGACGCCGATCTCGATGCGCTGAAGCGAGCCGCGTTCGACCCGCTCGAGCACCCATTCGCGGAGTTCGGGAACGATCAGGATCGGCCACATCCGCTTCAGCGCCGACGCCGACATCGGCGTTCCGGCAAAGCCGAGCGTCAGGCGCGGCTCCGCCGAATAGTCGAGGCTGCCGGTTCCGGCGATCCCGATCTCGCCATTGCTGATATCGGCCTGGGTCAGCAGCACGCGGCGCTTTTGCGTATCGAACCGCAGGCCGATGGCGATGCGGTTGAAGATCAGCGGCTGCTCGCCTTCGGCTCCCGCCAGCACGATGGTGCCGCCACTGAAGCCCATCTGCCAATCCGGTATGCTGCCGTTGGGTGGCTCGAGATGCGCCAGCAGAGTGATGCGGTTCGAACCGGAAACGATCTTGAACGGCGCTACCAGGACGCGCCGCCCGGCATCCCATTCGACATCCATCTCCGCTGAATCGATCGACATGGGATAGTCGGGGGTATCGCTGTCGATGATGTGGCCGGCACTGGTGCTGATCTTGCCGCGGAAATAGGTCGGCAGCCCGTCCCGGCCCAGTTCGCCCTTCAGTTCGCCGGTAAGCTGCAGATCGGCATTGTAAGTCAGGTCCTTTAATCGCAACGCCAGCAGGATGTTCGACGTCGAGACCTTGTCGGCGCGAATATCGACCGAGCGCACGCCGTTCGCGGGAGCCCCGATCGCCACGCGAAGCGACCACGCATGGCGGCCATCTTCCCCGACGCTGAGCGCAACGCCGCCGCCATGCGGGCGGCGAAGGCTGAGGCTGATGTTTTCGAACTTCCATTTGTTGCCACGCTGCTCATCGTCAACAATGAGGTTGCCGTTCTTCAGGCCGATTTCGTTGAGGTTTTGCCCGTCCAGCCCGGTCAGGCTCAGGCTGTCGAGCCAGTCGAGGCCGGCCAGCAGTCCGCTCGGCGGATCACGGCTGTCGGGCGCGGCTGCGGTCGAGGCCGGCGATGACGCAGGAACCGCGGAGGATCCAGGCGATGGCGACCCGCCTGGCAGCGGCGTAGTGGCGTCGGCGGTGCGCTTCGAGGCGATACCGGTCGCGAGCGGTCGGGCATTGTCACCGGTGGAAACCGTGACATAGCCGTCCGGGGTGATCCGCACCGACAGCTCGGCATCCACCAGATTGAGGCTCTCGGCGCGAAGGCGTCCCATCAGCAGCGCCGCGCCCGATAGCCTGACCTCGGCTTTGGGAGCGCTCGCCACGATCGCATGGTCGCGATCCCTGACAATGATATCGCGGATGCGCACGGCGATGCGAATCCGGCCGGCCCGTTCGATCTGGGTGCCCCCGACCTCGACCGTATTGCCGTTGCCGATATTGTCCTCGATCGCCGCGGCGAGCCACGGCGTGGCCATTTCGAGATTGATCGGACCGGCCCCAAGCCGCAGCCACAACGCGCCGAAACTCGCGGCGAAGATAACCATCAGGGCCGCGATCGCGACGGCAAGACGCCTTACCCAGCGCTCGCCGGCGACCCATCGGCGCAGCGCCCCAAACCGATCGCCAAGCCGGTGGAAGCCCGAGTTCGACCTCGACAACAGCCGGCGCGCGCGATAGCCCGCCGCCTCGTCATGCTCCTGATCCCAATCGGCCTCGTCCAACGGCGGAGGTTGGACGTCAGCACGCGGACTCGAACCCTGGGGCGACGTATTCCTTGCCATTGCCTCTCGGTGCCGACGGTGACTGGACGATTGTTTGCCGCCAAGAGCGCGCCCGTCGATTGGTAACGGGCGTTCCTGTACCGGCATCGCTGCCATTCCCTAATCAATACTGTTACACGTCATCCGGCCCAAGTGGCACATTCAACGAGCGGACGAGCGGCGTCGAGTTCCTTGTAACCTTATTCCGAGGCCATCAGACCTGCCGGCGGCCGGCTCGATTTGAACCCGCCGGGACTCGACCCGCAAGAGCCTAATGGTTGATCCGCCGAAAGCGACGAAAGGAAGGCGTATGTCCAAGAAAACGCGCGAGAAATCCTCGGGGAAGACCCTCAAAAAGGCGTCCGGGAAGGCTGCCCGCGCGAAATCGAATGCATCGGCCAAAACGCGAGCCGCGAAATCCCCCGGCAAAACGGCAGCCGGGTCCGGCAAGAAGACTGGCAAACCGGCCGCGACCCCGCGCCCGAAATCTGCGGACAAGCCTGCCTCGAAATCACTAAGATCGTCTCCTCCCAAGACCGCTACGGGGCGGCCGGCGGCCGAATCGAAAACCGCTGCGGGGACGCCCGATACCCGGGTCCTGACCGTGGGAGCACGAGCGCCCGCGTTCCGCCTGCCCCGCGATGGTGGCGACGCTGTCTCGCTCGAGGACTTCTCCGATCGCAGGCTGGTACTGTTTTTCTATCCGCGCGCGGACACCCCGGGCTGCACCCGGGAGGCGATCGACTTCACGCGACTGGCGAGTGCGTTCGCTGAAAACCAAACCGCCATACTGGGAGTCTCGGCCGACCCGCCAAAGGCCCAGGAAGCCTTTCGCGACAAGCACCAATTGCTGATGCCGCTTGCTTCGGATGAGGCCCACGGCATGATCGAGGCCTACGGAGCCTGGGGTGAAAAATCGATGTATGGAAGGACGTTCCAGGGCATTCTTCGCACTACGGTATTGATCGGCGAGGATGGCCGGATCATGCGGATCTGGCGCAACGTGAAAGTCGACGGCCATGCCGACGACGTGCTCGCGGCAGTTCGCGCCCTGTAATTTGAATCTGCCTGTTTTCTAAAAATTAACCATGAGAAGGTCAAATCATCCCGTCAATTCAGCCGTGCGGAACTGATCTCCGACCGGCGCGGGAGTGCCGATGTCGTACCGTACCGGTCACCATGCTGAGTATTCCCAACATCACCCACATGACCACGGCAGGACCTCCGCTCGCCGCCCGCCGGTAAGCCATTCGACAAGCGCAGCACCCCGTGGACATGGAGACTACACGCTCGTCCATGCCGGCAAGCAGGTCCGGTTCGGCCCCGTGGTGTTCTGGATCGTGGTCGGCACGGTGATCGTGCTGGGGATCTGGTCAGCCGCGACCGCCACCTATTTCGCTTTCCGCGACGACGTTCTCACCCGGCTGATCGCGCGCCAGGCCGAGATGCAGTACGCCTATGAGGACCGCATCGCCGAACTGCGGACCAGGATCGATCGTACCACGAGCCGCCAGTTGCTCGATCAGGAACAGTTCGATCAGAAGCTCGACCAGATCATGCGCCGCCAGACCACGCTTGAGTCCCGCGCCAGCGCGCTCGGCGCCATTCCCGATATTACCGGATCGATCAAGCCGTCGGCGCGAACCGGCGCGGCCGAGGCGGCGAGTTCGACAACGCCAAAACCCTCGCCGATCAGCGACACCGTGATTTTTGTGGCGCCCCCGGATCGCGAGGCGCGGCTGGAATCGCGCGCGCCGATCGCCGTCAAGCCGCCGCCGAACCAGTTCGCGAAGGTCCAGGGCGTCGACAATGTTCTTGCGCGCCTGCAGAACTCGCTCGATCAGGTCGAAAGCCGGCAGATGGCCGCGCTCACCTCGGCCGAAGACGGCATGGAATCGCGCGTGCGCCGGATGCGCGGCGTCATCACCGATCTCGGCCTCGACATGGCGCATCTGGAAGCCGCGACACCGCGCGGGGGCGTGGGCGGTCCCTACATTCCGGTCAAGCTTCCGCCCCACGCCGGCTCGTTCGAGCGCGAGCTCTATCGGATCAATATCACCCGCGCCCAGATGGACCGCCTTAACCGCACCCTTGCACTGGTGCCCTACCGCAAGCCGGTCGTCGGTGAAGTCGAGTTCACCTCGGGCTTCGGGATCCGCACCGATCCGTTCCTTGGCCGCCCGGCCATGCACACCGGTCTCGATTTCCGTGCTGCGCAGGGCGATCCGGTGCGCGCGACCGCGAACGGGAAAGTGGCGTCGGCCGGATGGGCCGGCGGCTACGGCCGCATGGTGGAGATCGATCACGGCAACGGATTGTCGACCCGCTACGGCCATCTGTCGGAGATCGCCGTCAAGGTCGGCGATCCCGTCAAGATCGGACAGGTGATCGGCGCCGTCGGCTCAACCGGCCGTTCGACCGGCCCGCATCTGCACTATGAAACCCGTATCGACGGCGAAGCAGTCGACCCGCAGAAATTCCTCCGCGCCGGAGTGCGCCTCAGCGCGGGCTGATCCAGCAACCCAGCCCAGGCCTAGAGCGTTTCGCTCGAATCGTTGTTGCTTCTCCCGGGACCACATGGTTCGAGACGCGCGAAGACGCGCTCCTCACCATGAGGGTCTGAGACCTCATCCTTCAGGAGCATCGCGAAGCGATGCGTCTCGAAGGATGAAGCCATCGAGGTGGAAGTTGCGCTAGTGGCTGATCTCGTGGCCGACTTCGCCGGTGATGATGTCGCCGAACAGTTCCCAGGTCGTGCCGTTGAATCGCATCAACTGCATCTGCTCGATCGGGAAGTAGTCGTCCGGTGACGTGTTGATCGTGATTCCCGGCAGCAGCATCTCGCTTCTGAAGTTCTTCAGGTTGGTGGCCTGCTTCATGATATTCTCGCGCGTCAGATTGTCGCCGCACTGCTTGAGAACCTGCACCATTGCTTCCGATTCCACATAGGCATAGGCATTGTTGGCATTGGTCTTGTCGCCGTCGGGATAAAATTTGTCCATGAAGGCGGCCCATTTCTTCACCCCTGGATCGTCCTTCCAGGTCGGGTCGGTCGGATCCTTTACATAGGCGGTCGAGATAATACCCTTCGAATATTCCAGGCCGGCGGGTTTCAACACCGAGGCGATGGTGGTTGCGGTGTTGGCAAGGAAGAATTTCGGCTTCCAACCGAGCTCGCCGACCTTCCGGATCGCCTGCGCCGAGCCCTTCGGCGCGGCCCAGGAGAAGAAGATGTCGGCGCCGGAATCGTGCAGGGCGACGATCTGGGAATCGATCGAGGGATCGCTCACCTCATAGGA
>JBDTKD010000092.1:0-10037 GCA_039935515.1 Bradyrhizobium sp. | reverse complement strand
GGAGATCCTGGACATCGCGATCGAAGGTCAGGCTGAGATTGGCGGCATCGCCGAGGCCGTTGCGGTGCTCGAGCGCACGGGCAACCTGGAACCGGATTTCGCTGGCCTCGATGGCGCGCGACAGCCGGGTCACGGTGACCGCCTTGATGTCTCTGGTATCGACGCCGATCACCTGGTGCGCCTGCAACGCGGCGATCACCTGCGCGGTCGGCAGCGAGCCGGTGGTGCCGAGATCGGGCGCCCGGTAGATCGCGATTTGCGCCGATGTGCCGGCATTGTCGATCATATCGCCGATCCGAACCACGTCGCCGGCGACGGCGACGCTGGCGCGAAGCACGGGAACGGTGATGGCGGCCTCCCGGCTCTGGGCCAATGCGGTCAGTGGGGCGGTCAGCAGCAGGGCGGTTGCAAGCAGAACGGTGCGAACGAACATGGTTAGCTCCCTCACCGGAACAGCGCGGCGGTGGTTTGCAGCATCTGGTCGGCCGCGCTGATCACCTTGGCGTTCATTTCGTAGGCGCGCTGCGCGGCGATCAGGTCGGACATCTCGGAAACGACGTCGACATTCGCCTGCTCGAGGCTGCCTTGCGTGATGTTCCCGTAGCCTTCGGCGTTGGCGAGGCCGTCCTGCGGCGGCCCCGATGACGGCGTTTCCTGATACAGGTTATTGCCGACCGGCAGCAGCCCAGCCTTGTTGATGAACCGGGTGAGGCCGATCTGGCCGATGATGGTCGATGTCGTCGATCCCGGCAGTGTCACCGAAACCTGACCCTGGGCGTTGACGGTCAGGCCCGAGGCATTCTGTGGAATCGTGATCGCGGGCTGCACCAGATTGCCTTGCGCATTGACGATGCGGCCCTGGTTGTCCATCTGGAAAGTGCCGTCGCGGGTGTATTGATAGGTGCCGTCCGGCATCTGGATCTTGAAGAAGCCCTCGCCGGTGATGGCGAGATCGAGATCGTTACCGGTCTGCGAAAGCGTTCCCTGGGTCATCGACCGTGGCGTTCCCACCGTCTTGACGCCGCCGCCGATATCGATGCCGACCGGCAGGATGGTGCCCTGGTCGGACGACTGCGCGCCGACGCGGCGGATGTGCTCGTAAATCAGATCCTGAAACGCGGCGGTCTGTTTCTTGTAACCGGTGGTGCGCAGGTTCGCGATGTTGTTGGAAATGACCTGAACGTTGAGTTCCTGGGCCGCCATCCCGGTCGCTGCGGTATGAAGCGCTTGCATGTGCTATCTCCCGAATGGGCCTCAGGTTGGAACGTCGGCGAGTTTTTCGATCGCGGATTTGTGCAGGTCGCTTTCCTGCTGCAGCATCGTTGCGATTTGCGTGTAGGCGCGGGTCACCTCGATCATGCGGCTCATCTCGGTGACCGCATTGACGTTGGATTTCTCGATGTAGCCCTGCTGCAACTGGGACGTGGTGTCAGCCTGGGCCGCGCCTTCGCCGGCCGAATAGAGGTTTGAGCCCTCCTTCAGCAGCTTCTGGGCGTCCGCGAAGCTCACGAGCCGGAGCTTGCCGCGCACTGAATCGGTCCGTGTGGTGCCCTCCACCACCGTGATGGTGCCGTCGGGCGATACGTTGACGTCATGATCGGTCGGCTGCAGCACGATCGGCCCGCTATTGCCGAGAACCGGATCGCCTGTGGCCGTCACCAACTGGCCCTGGTTGTTGAGCTGCAGTCCGCCATCGCGGGTGTAGCGCTCGCCGGCGGCCGTCTGCACCACCAGAAAGCCGTTGCCCGAAATCGCGAGATCCAGCGGATTCTTGGTTTCCGCGACGGGACCCTGGGACATGTCCCGGAAGGTGCCGCGGTCCTGCACGTAGCTGACGCGGCGGTCGCTGCCGACGAAGTTGTCTTCGTGCGCGCCCGGCATCAGATATTCTTCAAACAGCGACGTATCGGCCTTGAAGCCCGACGTGTTGACGTTCGCGATATTGTTGGCAACGACATCGAGCTGTCGTTCCAGGATCGTCTGCCGCGAAAGTCCGATGAGAAGCGCGTTCTCCATCGATGGTTCTCCCCTGAATGATCCGCAAGCCGAAACCCTCCCAGGCCTGTTTTGCGGATCCTGCGAACCGCCAAAGCTCTCCCAAGCCGCGGTCCGCCGATCATCTGAGCGAAAGCCGTGCCAGTTTGGAAAATATAGATTTCGTAATGACTTGGCTGTTCGGCGGGGCGTCCGCCGGGCGGCAATAAGGTCTTGTTGACCATGTTTGCCCGGCAACTTTTTCCTAGTTCACGGGCAAACGAAAGATTCCGTTAACCATTATTCCCTTAGCGTCCGCATCCAGTGAGTGCGTGTGCGCTGGCGGCATTGTTTCGCGTTGGAAGCCTGCCCGGCGGCATCCATTTCATTCGGAACCGGGGTGGGCGATGGCAGATAAGGACCAGGCAGAAGACGAGGCAGCCGAAGCTGCGCCGGCCGCACCCAAAGGCAAACTCAAGCTGATAATCGCTGCCGCCGGAGTCCTGCTCATCCTCGGCGGTGGCGCCGGCTGGTTCTTCCTGTTCCGTCATCACGGCGAAGAGGTGCACGCGGAGGCGCCGCCGCCGAAGCCGCCGGTTTTTGTCGAGGTGCCGGACATGCTGGTCAACCTCGTCGGCGCGCCGGGCGAGCGCGTGCAATACCTCAAGGTCAAGGTCGTGCTCGAGGTAAAGGAAGAGAAGCAGGCCGAGGCGATCAAGCCGACGATGCCGCGGGTCGCCGATATCTTTCAAACCTATTTGCGTGAGCTGCGGGCGAGCGACCTCAACGGTTCTGCGGGCCTGTTCCGCCTGAAGGAGGAATTGACCCGGCGCGTCAACGCCGCGATATCGCCAAGCCAGGTCAGCGCGGTGCTGTTCAAGGAAATCGTCGTTCAGTGACGGGGCGGATCTAGCATCATGGCAGGCAACGACCAGGTCGACCAGGACGCCATCGCGGCGCAATGGGAAGCGTCGCTGGATTCCGAGGACCCGGCGCACGCGGCGGAGGCGGCAGCCGCCAATGAGCTCTCCGGTACCATGGCGCTGCAATGGGCCGCCATGGTCGAAGACGGCGGCCGCGACTTCGGCGGCGGCAAGAACAACGGCGAACGGGTTCTATCGCAGGAAGAAATCGACAATCTGCTCGGATTCAGCGTTGGCGATGTCAATGTCGATGACAATTCCGGCATCCGCGCCATCATCGATTCGGCGATGGTGTCCTACGAGCGTCTGCCGATGCTCGAAATCGTGTTCGACCGGCTGGTGCGGCTGATGACCACCAGCCTGCGCAACTTCACGTCGGATAACGTCGAAGTCTCGCTGGACCGCATCACTTCGGTGCGGTTCGGCGATTACATGAACTCAATTCCGCTGCCGGCCGTGCTGTCGGTGTTCAAGGCCGAGGAATGGGAGAATTTCGGCCTCGCGACCGTGGATTCCAGCCTGATCTACTCGATGATCGACGTTCTGCTGGGCGGTCGCCGCGGCCAGACCTCGCTGCGCATCGAAGGCCGTCCCTACACCACCATCGAGACCAACCTCGTCAAGCGGCTGGTCGAAGTGGTGCTGTCCGATGCCGAGCAGGCGTTCCGGCCGCTGTCGCCGGTGACCTTCAGCATCGACCGGCTGGAGACCAATCCGCGCTTCGCCGCCATCAGCCGCCCCGCCAATGCCGCCATTCTGGTGCGGCTGCGCATCGACATGGAAGATCGTGGCGGCAATATCGAGCTGCTGCTGCCCTATGCTACCATCGAACCGATCCGCAACGTGCTGCTGCAGATGTTCATGGGCGAGAAATTTGGCCGTGATCCGATCTGGGAAGGCCATTTCGCCACCGAGGTCGCGCAGGCCGAGATCTCGGTCGATGCCGTGCTCTACGAGGCCGATATCCCGCTCAAGCAGCTGATGAAGCTGAAGGTCGGCGACACCCTGCCGCTTGAAATGCGAGCCGACGCGCTGGTGGCGGTACGCTGCGGCAACGTGACCCTGACCGAAGGCCGAATGGGCCGGGTCGGCGATCGCGTCGCCATTCGCGTCACCAAGCAGCTGCGCAAGCCCAATACGACCTTCGCGATGTTCGAGAAGGCCGACGAACAAACCAAGTTGATGGAGGCCCAATGAGTCATTCATTAGGACTTGCGATCGAGAGCCTGGTGGCAATCTTGCTAATGGTTACGATCGGTTATTGCATGCTGCTGAACAAGCGGTTGAAGCGTCTGAAGGCGGATGAGAACTCGCTGAAGGCGACCATCGCGGAGTTGATCACCGCGACCGAGATCGCCGAGCGCGCCATTGGCGGCCTCAAGCACACGGTTCGCGACGTCAACGTGAATCTGGGCGAACAGCTCGAAGCTGCGGGCGAGATGTCGCTGGAGCTGAAGAAGCAGCTCTCGGAAGGCGAAAATGTCGTCCGGCGGCTATCCAGAATCGCGCTCGCCGCTCGACCTCCTGCTGACGCGGAGCCGAAGCCCGCGGTCGCCACGATATCGCCGGCCAAGGCGGTGGCCGCGGCGGCACAGGCGTTTTCCGAGCGCAGAAGGACTAATGGCCTCGCCGCATGAAGTCCGTCCGTGACATTCGCGTCATTCCCGTCGTGGTGGTCGCGATCTTCGGCTTCGCCGTTTTGAAGATCGCCGGCCTCGTCATCGACGGCGGATACGTATTCGATTATCAGCCGGACACCAGCCAGCGCTCCTGGGCCCAGAACGCCCTCAACTTCCCGACCGGCAAGGCCGACCCCGCCGATATCACCGGCTCGCTCGATGAGAAGAAGGAGCAAGCCCCCAAATCGGAAGCTGCCAAATCGGAAGCTGCCAAGTCGGAGGCGCCGAAGCCGGCCGCACCGGCGGTCGAAGCGGCGAAGCCCGACGGGGTCATGGTGTATCCGTCTCCGCAGCAGCCGGTGTCCGCATCCGAGCGCGCGATCCTGGAGCGGCTGCAATCGCGGCGGCAGGAACTCGATGCGCGCGCGCGGGAAATGGATATTCGCGAAAGCCTGCTCAAGGCCGCCGAGAAACGCGTGGAATCGCACGTCGAAGAACTGAAGGGCGTCGAATCGCAGATTTCGACCGCGACCGAACAGAAAAGCCAAGCCGAGGTTGCGCGCTTCAAGGGCATCATCACCATGTATGAGGCGATGAAGCCCAAGGATGCCGCCAAGGTGTTCGACCGGCTCGAGATGCCGGTGCTGTTTCAGATCGCTTCACAGATCGCGCCGCGGAAGATGTCCGACATCCTCGGCCTGATGTCGCCGGAGGCAGCCGAACGGCTGACGGTCGAGATGGCGCGGCGGGCCAGCCCCGACAAATCCGCGTCCGCCGAGCTTCCCAAAATCGAAGGCAAGATGCTGGCGCAGAAGCCCAACTGACAGGGATCTCGAACCAGCCATCGCCGCGGATCGGCAAACGGCGCGATTTGTTAGCTAGCAATTTGCACCTCAATGGCTTCATCCTTCGAGACGCATCGCTTCGCGATGCTCCTCAGGATGAGGTCTCACACCCTCATGGTGAGGAGCGCGTCTTCGCGCGTCTCGAACCATGAGGCCTCGGGAGAAGCAACAATGATTCGAGCGAACCGGAAACCGCTCGATCCCTACTTGGCCACGCGTAGCCTGGAGATCGAAGTAAAGATCTGCGCGAATGCGGCCGAGATATCGCTCGGCTTGGTGAGCATGAAGAAGTTGCTCGTTCCGCTGGCGCAAGAGGGCAGTACGGCTGACGGTCCGGCGCCGTCGGTGTCGATCTGCACGGCATAGACGGTAACGCCGCGGGGATCGTTCTTGATATTGTTGCAAAGCGCTGTCATGCGCGCATCGACATCCGGGCTTTGGTTGTCATAGTCCCCGTACCAGCGGTCTGCCGTGTTCAAGCCGTCGGTGAACAGGATGATGATGTGCTGGTAGCTTTGGCCCGACGTCTCCGGCGGCGCGTTGAGCGGATCCTGTTGCAGCAGCGAAAACCAGCCCCATTGCAGGCCGATGGTCTGGTTGGTCGAGCCGTTCGCGTACATCGAATCGATGGCGCCGTTGATTTGCGACCAGTTGTAGGTCAGCGGGAGGATCGTCGTCTCCGGGCAGAATAGCTCCTGGTCGGCGATGAACAGCGTAGAGAGATTGCCGGAGGATGGTACGGTGGCGTTGACGTCGTAGTCCTGGTCGCGGTCGGTCACACAGCCGTTCCATTGCTGATGGCCCGGAGAGCCGACCTTGTGATTCCAGGAATACCCGTGGTCCTGGCATTGAGCCAGGGTCTCACTCCAGCCATCGTCGCTGCACCAGGTCTGCTGCGAACTGGAATAGTGCCATTCATTGGGATCCCAGCGATCCCAGCGCAGCCAGGGCGCGCTGACGTTCGAGGTGCCGACATTGACATCGGTTTCGAACGGAATGACGGAAACGTAGACGTCTCCGTTGTTCGCGGCGAGCCCCGCCAGCTGGGTGACGAGAGTCTTGGCGGCCGTCTTGAGCGCGCCGATCTTGTTGTAGTCGTTCATCGAGTTGGTGTTGTCGAGGACCAGGGCGATGCGGAGCAGGTCCGCTCCCCAGGTTGTGGTCGAACTGACCTTGAAGCCCATCGTGGGGTAGCCGGCGAGACCCATGAAGTCGGTCGTAATCGCGCCCGAGCCGTTCAGCAGAATGGTCTGGCCCGCGCCGGAGCCGCCCGGCGTATAGGTGGCGTTGATCGAAACCGACTGGGCGTCCGGATTGGTATAGAGCGCAGCAAAATAGGCCTGCGCCGTCGAACCGATCTGCGATGGCGTGATGGTGCCCGATGCCAGGTCCCTGGAAAGCATCAACGCGGTCGAATCGAGTGCGGCCTGCATCGCCGTGCGCGCCAAGCTGGCTCGGCCATAGTCGATGGCCGCGCCGATAAAGGTCAGGGTGGGAATGAGCGCGATGACAAATGTCACTGCGATATTGCCGCGCTGGGCTACGAGAAAATCAGCGGCATGGCGGCGCAATCGTCGTAGCCATGAGACAGGCTGCATCGCATCTTCCGAAATCATCGAACGGTCGCTTGCGCGGAGGCAATCAGGACGATCCTGCGCGTGTATCGAGTAACTAGCTCTACCTTAAGGAGCAGCCCCGATGTGGGCCAAGCGGTTTTGCGTAGAACGTCACGTATGAACATCATGACGGTCGAGGCGACGTCAGAGACGCGCCCACGCGCACCAAATGCAGAAAACGAACGATCAGCTAATGATCAAACGACGCGCCGGCAGACGCCGGGATCCACCGCATCCAGCCCCCATTTCCACGCGGTGTAGGGGACGTTCCGGATCGACATCCCCTTGGGTGTTCGGCATCGAATAGGTCAGGATCAGCAACACATGGGGCGTCGACCGGTGACCGCCCGGTGACCAGGCGGCGCGTAGGACCGGTGACCGCCCGCCCGGTGACCACCCGGTCACCGCCCCGGACACCGCCCGGGCATTCCGGGTCAGGGAATGTCGTCTTTCATGCGACCGCCGATCCCGTAGGGCTTGTTCAGGAAGAACTCCCGGTTGCCGAGCGCGGCCTCGGCATATTGATCGATCACTTTGCGGTCGGCGGTTTGCGACCGCGCTTAAGACCCAACCGCTGCAACTTCGCGCAAACGGCGCTACGGCTGCAATCCAGTTGGATTGCGATCTGTCCTGCGCTATTGCCCGCAGTCCAGAGCTTTTCGAGAAGTTCGATTTTGGTTAAATCCCACATGGGTTATGCCCTTGCGTTCTGCCGCGGCGAGACGCTGGACCGTTGCCGTGCGGCGCGGAAATCAACCAGTTGGCGTTAACAAATCCTTAATTTGCCAATTCTAGATTCACCTGCGCGGGCGAGGGCGTCCCGCTGCCGATCGGATCGGCGAGCCGAAAGACCCACCGAACAATGGCGCGAACGGTTGCCGCTGGATTTTGGTCGCGAGTTCGCGCGGAGGCGCGGACGGTCCGGCGTTGGCTGCTCCGCCCGTGGTGGCTTGCGGCGGCCCTGCTGCTGATCGGAACTTGCGGGACCTGCCGGGCGGATCCGGTCAAGGGCGAGGCCACGCTGTCCGCGACAGGAGGCTATGCCCGGCTGGTGCTCAAACTCGCCGACGATGTCGAGTCCGAGGTCTCCACGGCCGGCTCGATCCTCGTGATCCGCTTCAAGCAGCCGGTGGATATTCCGGTCGACCAACTGTCCGACGCCGTGCCCGATTATGTCACTTCGGCGCGGCGCGATCCCGATGGTTCGGCGATCCGGCTGTCGTTGGCGCGCCGGGTGACCGTCAACACCATGTCGGCCGGCGAGCGGGTGTTCGTCGATCTGTTGCCGGATAGCTGGCGCGGTCCGCCTCCGAGCCTTCCCGCCGAGGTGATACGCGAACTGGCTGAACGCGCGCGCGCCGCCGAACGCGCATTGCGTCTGCAACGCGCTGCGGCGGCGGCGCAGAAGCGTCCTCCAATTCGCGTCCGTGCGTCGGTGCAGCCGACCTTCGTCCGCTTCGTGTTTGAAATGCCGAGCGGCGTCAACGTTTCGTCCGTACTCAACGATCAGAAACTCACGCTGCAGTTCAACGCCGCGCTCAATTTCGATCTCGCCGACGCCAAGGTGGCGGCGCCGCCGAACGTCGCATCGATCAATCAGAAGATCGACGGCGAATCCTCCGCCGTCGAAATCGGGTTGATCGGCGATGTCGATGTCCATTCCTTCCGCGAGGACAAGAACTACATTATCGATGTCGCGTTCCAGCAATCGGGAAAATCCTCGGCGCTGTCGCCTGCCGCGGCAGCGTTGAATGCCGCTGCGGCCATGGTGGCGCCCGCTGCCGCGGCCACGGCTGCGCCCGGTTCGGGCGCGCCAGCGGAAGCCGCGCCGGCCGCGCTCGAGAAACCCGGCGGGGAAAGGCCGGTGCCGCAGAAGTCCGGCGAAGCTGCGCCGCCGCCGGAGAAAATGGCCGAAACGGCCGACATCGCCGTCAAACGCGAAGTGGCGCCGCAACCATCGCCGGCACCGCAAGCAACCGAGCCGGAGACGCCGAAGCCTGCGCCGGTCAGCGAAACGCCGCAGGTTCCGGCGCAGCCGCCGCCCAGGATCCTGGCGGCGTCGCAGCCGCCGGCCGAAGCAAGGTCCGGCGACAACGCCGTCTTGGTTCGGACCGAGCGCGACAGCGACGGCCTGCACCTGACATTTTCCTTTGCCACCGCCACGCCGGCGGCGTTGTTTCGCCGGGCCGACACGGTCTGGCTGGTATTCGATTCCACGACGCCGCTCGATGTTGCGCCGATCCGCGGCAGCGACGGCTCCATTGTCGCAGACGCCAACCTGCTGCCGCTGGACAAGGGCGAGGCGGTCCGCATTCGGCTCCGCCGTCCGCTAATGCCGTCGCTGGCGGGCAGCAATCAGGACGGCGTCGCGAAATGGACTCTCACCTTCGCCGATACGATGCAGGCGCCGACCGAACCTCTGATCGTAACCCGAAACATCTCCGATCCCGCGCATGCCAAGGTCACCGTGTCGTTGTCCAACCCGGGGCGTCTGTACCGGTTCGTCGATCCCGAGGTGGGCGATGCCTTGATCGTGGTGACGGCTCCGCCGCCAGTTCGCGGCTTCATCAGGCGGCAGGATTTTGTCGAGATGTCGCTGCTGGAGTCGATCCACGGCATCGCGATTCATCCGAACTCCGACGATGTCACCGTCGAGTCTGCAGCCGACAGGATCATCCTCGGCAGGCCCGGCGGCCTGACGCTGTCATCCGCCGACACCTCCGCCGATCGTGCGCCGACCGCGGTGCGGCCGATTTTCGACGTCGAGGAGTGGCGCAGCAACCAGCAGGCAGGCCTTATCGCGCGCGAGGACGCACTGATCTCCGCCGCGGCGGCCGCTGAGCCCGACCGGCGCATGCCGGCGCGGATCGAGCTGGCCCGCTTTTATCTGTCGCGCGCGATGTATCCGGAAGCCAAAGGCGTGCTCGATCTCGCGTTGGCGGAGGTCAAGCCGGGTCTGGAGGATCCGGTTGCGCTGATCGTGCATTCGGTCGCCAGCACCTTGATGGGGCGTCCGGGGCTTGGGCTGAAAGATCTCGCCAGCCCTGCGATCGGCACCAA
>JBDTKD010000091.1:0-20724 GCA_039935515.1 Bradyrhizobium sp. | reverse complement strand
GTCGTCCCGGTAATCATTGGCGTCCTTAACTATCTAGTTACATAACATAGAATGGGCGTCGGGGTTGTCAACGTCGGGGGTCGCCGGCTTACCGGTGTGAAGCTAGGGCCAGCCGCGCGCCTTGTGCAGGGATTGTGGCAGGAGTGGACTCGCCAGGTGAGTCCGCTCAGGTCGATCAATTGTTCACAGCATGGGATAAATCTGCGTCGCCGGGCTGCGCTTTGGCGATCACCGTTGCTTCTGGTTTCAACCGACTCTTTAGCGGCAGCGGCAATCGAATCCGGTTTACACGCGATACACAGGGCAACAGGTGCACTGCTCAATAGCTCCAGAGTGTACAAACTTTCGATTTGAGCGTTCGCAATGAAAAATTGTGGTTTCCGATCCTCATCGCGCTTCTGGTGGCTTCGAAATTCCAGGTCAACCTGCCTTACCGGCATGCGGGGTAGCCGAAGCGCTTGATGACTTCGCTCCCTGAAATCGGATGAAAGGCGAACGTTTCCATGAAATGGTTGTCGGTGACATACCGGCGCAAGGCAGCGTTATAGGCATTGAGCATTTGCTGCGTGTAGTAGGGGCTGATAATGCCCTTTCGCATAGAGCCGCCAGCGTGAAACAACAGCGTCGCCCCTGGCGCGATGCAGACATTGCGGATCGAAAGGAACATCGTGCACGCGGATTGACAGTGGGTGTCAATGCGAAAGCGCTCGCCCGACGCGTTATACTGCTGGATCACGGATAGGAATTGCGCAAACGCGTATTCACTGGGTGCGCCGTAGCCCATTCGCAAGGATGACACGGAGCCATCGGCGTAGGCCGACTGCCCCGCGAGGCCGCAGAAAGTGTAAAGAGATGCAAGCGCGCCCAATGCGCGCACCAATTGCTGCCCTCTATGCAAAACGCTTCTCCTAAATCGGTTGGATTTTTGAGCGGCGCATAGCCCTGCGTTAAGCTTCGACCTCAATCCAGAACGAGCACCGGTTCTCAATAAAGTACGAGCACTGACTGATCAACCTTGTTAGCTTTCGCAATCCGATACTCACCTCTTTCCGTACTCCGTGAAAACGTAGTCGCGGTTCTGCACCACCGTGTGGCACGCGAATCCGCACTTCGCGTCGTTTTCCTGCGGCGGATTGTCCGCGACAGTGGCGGGCTTAAACGTATCGGACGCCGCGTCATAGTCGAACGCGCCCCATCCCCATCCGCCGCTGTCCGCGAACCTCTTGCTGTCCTTCACCATGAAATCAACGTCATGCTGGGTACCTGGAACCGTTGGCTGGCCGGGGTAAGTCTCTTGTTTTTTCGGATTCCAATGAATTTTCGCCATCTTGGCGTCGTCCGGGAAAGGCTTGCCATTGCCGGGCACGCCTTCCTTATAGGCGTCGATCATTGCCGGATTTCCCACGATCACAGCGATCTTGCCTCCGTTCTCACTGATCGCGACCACCGGCCAGTCCTCGTATCCCCTGAACTCGGAGAACGCGAGCCCATTCGGTACTCGCACGGTGTATTTGTCCTGCGCGGAAATCGCGACACCAACCGCCAAGATGGCGACCGACACCGAAATACCGAGACTGATCAGCGTGCTTTTTTTCATTGTCGTATCTCCCTCATCGGCTTACCTGCGGATGACGATCGATAACCCTTTGTCAGACATTGCGTCGTCGCATTGTCTTCTCCGAGGCTCACGACCGCGCCGTTGCTCACGAAGAACATGATTACAGCATGGATTTGCGCGTTGCGAAATAGGATCCGATGAGCGCATCGGCTAGACTGCGGTTCTGCTGCAGCCGCGATTGAACCAGAGTGGACTTCGGCCTGCTTGATTGGCGCCTTTCGTCGCGGTTTCATGCCGCGTTCAATGACCGCAGCGGCCCGTTGGGTCGCTCGCTACCTCAGCATTCCTGCCAATGCGGCTGCGACCTTCTTACAGCCTTCGGCGTTCAAATGCCGTTTGTCGGGCAGCGCCATGCCCGGCTGCCTCAGTACAGAAATATACAGTGCCATCGCATCGATGATCCTGATGCGCCGGGCTCTCAATTTGCTTTTGATCGCCGCAATATTCGCCGAGGCGTCGGAGGCGCCGGCGATGTTCCTGCGCGCATCATTGGCGCCATTGATGGCCAGGATGACGATCTTGGCGCCACCTGGAACAGCGCTGTCAACGCGCGCCAACTCCTCTGCCGTCGTTTCACCGTTAATCCCGGCATTTATGACATGAACCCGAGAACCCCTCGCATGCAGCATACTCTCCAGCACGGCTGGCCACATTTCACTCTCGGCGACGTGCCCTCGGACCGCGCTATGGCCGAGTGCCACGATTTGCGCCGAAGCAAGATCGGTCGAGGCAACAATGTCGCTCGCAAGGATCAGCAAGAAAGCGCCGGCTTTCGAACAAATCATCCTGGTTCCTCTTATTCGGAAGCGATCTCGGAAGCATTGTGTTGAGGTGGTCGATCGCCATGCGCAGATCAGAGATACGCGGCTGATAACGCCAAGCAGCTTGGCGGCCTCCAATTGGCTTAGCCCTGTCCGGGAGATATGATCCTTCAAATCCACCATCAACGTCGAACGGAGCTTCATGTTCTCGGCCTGGCAGGTGTTTCCTCAATGGCATCCCGCACATGGGCGGCGAGGGATATCGTGGTCGATCGGGATCAAGCGCGGTCTGGGTCGGTGAAGCCAACAAGTCTAGATTAAGTTTTGCAGCCGCTGGCCTCAGCGCTTGGTCCGGACCTTGCCGGTCGACCGCGGGGACGGCTTTTTCGTGGATGTTCCCTTCAGCAACTGCAGGACATCCATGGTCTTGATTAGTACCGCGCCTGGTTCTTCTACGGGCCATGAAAGATATTTGATACGGGCCATCTGCTCGATCCTGGATCTGTTTCTAAGAACGCTTTCGACGCGGCCTTTCTGATCTTGACCGTCTGTCCCGAAATGGTCGTCGAGCGCCTCGCGGCTGATCGCGCAAATGACAGGGTTGCCAAGCGCCGTGCCCTTGAACGTCGCGATGTCGCGGCTGAAGTCATAGCGGACGGGGGGATTGTCGAAGATCAAGTCGAGGCCCGGAATAGTGGAACGGCGAAGATCGGCAAGCTTGAGGGTCAAATCTCGAACAGGAGCTTCAAGTTGGCTGAGACCTTCAGTCAGCAATCGGCGCCAGGTCGGACCACGCTTGTATGCCTCCTGCCAGGCGAGTTGCAGTTCATGGGGTCGCTTTTCAGCCAAAACCGCAAGGAGCGCTTCGGCCTGGAGAAGATCCTTATCGCGTTTTGCGAAACCTTCAGGACGCCGCCGTGAAACAATCAATTTGTGAACGGCATACCGTGCGGGCGCGGGGACCTGAACATAGATTCCGGCATTGTACAGAATTACAGCTGGCTCCGGCTGATAGATAAGATAATCAAGAAACGGAAGAGGCTGAGCGTCTGTCTTTAGGGATGGAAGGGATTGCGGCTTATCGGTGTTAACTCCTCGGGTGGGGGTGAGAAAATCGACGCGGATGCCATCCTTATCGACGTAACTCGTTGAACGTCGGCTGTCCGATGCGTTTGGAACGTCTCGAAAGCTTTTGTCAATTTTGCGCAGGATGTCCATGACCGGCGGAGTGCTGTCCTCAACGGCAACGGACACGTCCTTGGCTTGCGCGATATCGACGTCGGCAGTTTGCAGCAGCGACGCGGAAAGCCGGATTCCAAGCATGGCCGAGTAGGTCTGGTAGGCGACCGTGCCGACCAAGACGCCACGCAACCGAAATACCCCCGCCCGGGCCAATCCGGCGATGATGTCGCCGATCCGAGGTATCGGCCCAGGCAGGTTGTATGATCGCAGGAGTGAGGACACCAATGTTCGACGTTGGCGCTCGTCGTTGCGGATTGTTTTGTGGTGCTCGATTTGAGCCAACAGTTCGGGTGTTTCCGGTCCAACATATCGTTGCGTGCGGGCAGCGCCGGTTCCGGTCTGAAAATACCAGTAGCGACGTCCCTTGATGGTTTTGGCGGTAAAGGCGCCTTCCTCGGTGAAAGCCTCGTCGAACGCCGCATTCGCGCAGCGCTCCAGTAGTTCGGCATAGGTTGTTTGCGAGATCAGCGGGGGAGCTGCCATCACGATCTCCGGCAGTTATACTCATTTCGAGGCTTGAGTATAACCCGGCCCGAGCTTTCCGTCTGGCAGAATTATACTCAATCCGAGAAATGAGTATAACAAAGCCTTAATAGCGGGAATGATCCAAAATAATAGAGAAATTGATCCAAAGTCGGTGCGGACGCGCCCGGCAGGATTGGAAGATCGCGGCGGACTTGGACGCGCCATTTTCTGAACGGCGCCACGCGTGTGCACTCCAGCGCTCTCGTGTGCACTATGTGTGCACCGAGAGGTCAAACGGGTACAAACGTGTACAATTCGTCTAGTTTGGAGTGCACACGTTCTTCTTCCATCCCATTGAGATAGAAGGGTAAACGATTGAAATATCAAAACTATCGTTTTTCCATCGCCCCGATGATGGATTGGACCGACCGGCACTGCCGGGTGTTCCATCGCCTGCTGACGCGGCGGGCGCGGCTTTACACCGAGATGCTGACGACGGGCGCGGTGCTTCACGGCGATCGGCAGCGCCTGCTCGGTTTCGATGCCGTCGAACATCCGGTGGCGCTGCAGCTCGGTGGTTCGGATCCGCGTGACCTCGCGGCGGCGGCCAAAATCGGCGAGGATTTCGGCTATGACGAAATCAATCTCAATGTCGGTTGTCCGTCCGACCGGGTGAAGGACGGCCGGTTCGGCGCCTGCCTGATGGCGGAGCCGGCGCTGGTCGCCGAGGGTGTCGACGCCATGAAGCGCGCGGTGCGCCTTCCGGTCACGGTGAAGTGCCGGATCGGCATCGACGATCAGGATCCGGAAGCGGCGCTGGACGCGCTGGCGCGCGGCGCCGTCGCCGCCGGCGCGGATGCGCTGATCGTCCATGCCCGCAAGGCCTGGCTCAATGGACTATCGCCGAAGGAAAATCGCAACATTCCGCCGCTCGACTACGACCGGGTCTATCGGCTGAAGGCCGCTTTGCCGGAACAACCCATTGTCATCAATGGCGGCATCGCCAGCCTCGACGAGGCGCGGCGCCATCTCGACCACGTTGACGGCGTGATGCTGGGACGCGCCGCCTATCAGGAGCCCTGGCGATTGCTGATGGCCGATCCGGAGTTGTTCGGCGAGGCGCCGCCGCACGCGACCATGCAGGAGGTGTTCGAGGCGATGATGCCCTACATCGAACGCGAACTCGCCCGCGGCGTCCGCCTGCATTCGATCACGCGACACTTCGTCGGCGCGTTTCATGGGGTTCCGGGGGCGCGGGCTTTCCGCCGCCATCTCGCCGAGAATGGCGTCAAGCCGGGTGCCGGCGTCGACGTGCTGCGCGAGGCGATGGCGCTGGTCGAACACCGAAAGGCAGTGCTGCTCGCCGCCTGATCGGGAAATCTCAGGGATAGCCGTGCAGCATCAGCCTGTCGGCATGCACTTCCCAGCTTTCCAGCCGATCCAGGAAGCTCATGCCGAGCAGGTTGGTCTTCATCTGTCCGCGCGGTACCACCAGCGCCGGGACCGAGCGTTCGACGAGCTTGCCGATGGCCAGGCGATCGAGGGTCAGGCGCGCCGCCTTGGTGTGTCCGCCGGCGGTCTCGACGTCGACATCGTACTCGAGCAGCTCCAGCGGCAGGCCCGCGGCCTTTGCCGTCTCGTAGGTCAGCACGACCGAGGTCGCGCCGGTATCGATCACCATCGGCGCCCTGACGCCATTGATCCTGGCGACCAGCGCGAATTCGCCGCTCTGCCCGCGCGGGACCTGCACCGCGCGCGCCGGAGGGCCAGCCCGCTTGCGCAGCATTTCCGAAACGGTGTCGCCCGCACGCGCGATCCGGCCGGGGTCACCATAGGCCACCACGGCTCCGGCCGTCGCCGCCAGCATGGCCAATACGAGCACGATGCGGCTCACCGCGGGCCCCCCTCGCCATGAGATCGGTGGGTCAGCCGGGCTTCGAGCCGCCCGCGCTTTCGAATTGAACCATTCCCGCATCGGCCATGCGGGCCGGCAGCAGCGCCATCACCGCCTGCCGCTCGGCAACGTCCATGCGGTGCCAGCGCGCGATTTCCGGAAGCGTGCGGCCGCAGCCGAAGCAGAGGCTGGTTTTGGGGTCGATCATGCAGACTGCGATACACGGCGTTTCTTTGCTCATTGCGGAATAGTGAAGCGGAGTTGGCGGCTTGCGCAAGTGCCGGGGTTACAGCCCGGTACCAGCGCTCATGATCGGCTTGTTGCGGGCCCGGCGCCTCTCGTCGGCGGTAGCGGAGACCATGTATTCCGGCTGCAGCGGCGGCGCCTCCTCGGCCATCGGTGCGAGCGCGGACATCACGCGTTCCGGCGGGAAGGTGACGATGACCTCGGTGCCGATCCGAAGCTTCGACTTCAATGTGAAGGTGCCGCCGTGCATGTCGATCAGGCTTTTCGCAATCGGCAGTCCGAGGCCCGCGCCCTGCTCGGCGGATTTGATCGAATTGGAACCCTGGCCGAACGAGGCCAGCACGATCGGGATCTCGTCCTCGGCGATGCCGGAGCCGGTATCCTTGACGCTGAGATATTGCCCGCCCGACGCGGTCCATCCCACTTTCAACCAGATTTCTCCGCCCTGCGGCGTGAACTTGATGGAGTTCGACAACAGGTTGAGCACGATCTGGCGTGTCGCGCGCTCGTCGCCCCAAATCCGCGGCATGCCCTGCTCGAACACCTCGTGAATGGTGATGTCGCGGCTCGACGCACGCAGCTTCAGCAAATGATGGCAGTCGGCTACGACATGCACCAGCGACACCGCTTCTTCGTTGAGTTCGTACCTGCCGGCCTCGATCCGCGACAGGTCAAGAATTTCATTGATCAGATTGAGCAGGTGCACGCCCGAATTGTGAATGTCGGCCGAATATTCCTTGTAGACCGGCACAGCGTGAGCGCCGAAGATTTCGCTCTTCATCACCTCGGAAAATCCGAGGATTGCATTGAGCGGTGTTCGCAGCTCGTGGCTCATTTGCGCCAGAAAGCGCGACTTCGCGACATTGGCGGACTCGGCGCGATGGCGCGCTTCGTCGGAAATCGCCTTGGCCTGCTCCAGTTCGCCGATCAGCGCATCTTTTTCGGCGCGCGCCTCGAGCGTCGCCAGCGTGGTCGAGTGCAGGCGATGGGCAAGCAGCGCGAAATATCCTTCCGCGGCAAGCGCCAGCAGCGCGAGCACGTAGTTGTCGAAGGTCCCGCTGAACACGAAATCCACGGCGATCGCCGCGGTGACCGGCGCGGTGGCCGCGAGCGCCGCGATCGGCAGGTTGGCCGCAAGCATGCTCGATACCGCGATCACCAGCAGCAGCAGGAACATCATCAGCGCATTCGAGACGACATCGAGACCGGCGGGATGGATCAGGATCGCCGTCCAGCACAGACCGTAAAGCAGATCGAGCAGGACAAATTGCGTCCGCCATCTGCGGGTCGCGGTGAGCGAGGGCGGTTCTGCCAGGAACCTGGCGCAGCTGTGAATGATGGCGGCATGAACACAGAGCATGCCGCAGGTCCATGCCGCGGCCGATACCGGCTGCATCCAGAAGCCGAACAGCAGGCCGGTTGCTACCACGAGCAGCATGACGACGTAGGACGCCGAGATGCGTGTTTGGGCATATTGCCGAAGCAGCTCGCGATCGAAAGCAGGGCGGGTTCCGCTGGTCGACGTTAACCGGTCGCGGGCCTCGCGCACGCGCTGTGCGGCGGCACGGCGATTGCTGGCCGGTGCTGCAACGGGCGTCGCGGCCGGAAGCTGGACGACTTCTGGCCTTTCAGCAGGCTTACTCATCAAACAACACAAATCCTGCCCGTGGTCGCCCGGGCTTCTTGCATTGTCTATCTCTGGCGCCAAATCATTAAGAGCTGCCTTAAAGAGCGCGAGAATCGCGTTAACGGGAGGTTAAATTAACCGTTTCCCGCGCCGTTCGGGGGTCAGCGTTCCAGCCGCGCCAGCAGGCTCGATGTGTCCCAGCGCCTGCCACCTATTTTCTCGACTTCCGAATAGAACGCATCGACCAGGGCGGTCACCGGCAGGCTTGCCCCATTGCGCCGCGCCTCGGCCAAGCAGATCGAAAGGTCCTTGCGCATCCATTCCACGGCAAAGCCAAAGTCGAATTTGCCTTCGTTCATGGTCTTGTAGCGGTTCTCCATCTGCCAGGACTGGGCGGCTCCCTTGGAGATGGTGTCGATCACCGCCTGGACGTCGAGCCCCGACTTCTTGGCGAAATGGATGCCTTCGGAGAGGCCCTCGACCAATCCGGCAATGCAGATCTGGTTGACCATCTTGGTCAGTTGCCCGGCGCCGGCCGGCCCAAGCCGCTTGCACATCCGCGCATAGGCGGCGATGACCGGTTCGGCACCGGCATAGGCGTCTTCGCTGCCGCCGCACATGACCGTCAGGATGCCGTTTTCCGCGCCGGCCTGGCCGCCAGACACCGGCGCATCGACAAATTTGAAGCCGCGTTTGGTCGCCTCGGCGTCGAGTTCGCGGGCGACTTCCGCCGATGCCGTGGTGTGATCGACGAACGTTGCTCCCTTTTTGACGCCGGCGAAGGCTCCATCGGCACCAAGGGTGACCGCGCGCAGATCATGGTCGTTACCGACGCAGGCCATGACAAAATCCTGCCCCTCGGCGGCGGCTTTCGGCGTCAGCGCGGTGCGGCCGCCGAATTTATCGGCCCACTGTTTCGCCTTGGAAGAGGTCCGGTTGAACACTGTCACCTCGTGGCCACCTTTTTTCGCCAGATGTCCCGCCATCGGGAAACCCATGACGCCGAGACCGAGAAAAGCGACTTTAGCCATGTTTACAACCTTGGGGTTTTGCCGGCGGTGTGGGTTCGGCCGGACTCGACGCTGAGAACGGGCGATGGGCTGATTCGACCCTCGAAACAGGTCCTCGCCGCAGATGTGGAACCTGACACAATAGACCCTGCACCATGAAGGGCAACGCCTCAACACGCTTTAGTGCTAGAATGCCCGCAAGACAATCAAGGCAGAACAGCGGGAGTGACAATATGAGTGTGGGTGTGCTGGATCATTTCAATATCCGGACCCGGAAACTTGGCGAAACCGTCCGATTCTATGAGGATGTGCTCGACCTCAAAAAGGGCGATCGGCCGAATTTCGCGTTTCCTGGAGCCTGGATGTACAGCGAGGGCAAACCGGTCGTCCATCTCGTCGATATTTCGCAGACGAGCGAGCAACAGAAGCCCGATTCGGGCGTTGTCCATCACGTTGCATTCGCGAGCCGCGGTTTCGCCGGCATGAAGCAGCGGCTCAAGTCCAAAGGCTTGCCGTTCGACGTCCGCGAGGTGCCGGGTGTCGACGTCTGGCAGATTTTCGTCACCGACCCCAATGGCGTGATGATTGAACTCAACTATGAAACCGCCAAGGAGCAGGCTTAAGGGCCGGGACACCATCCTGTTGCGCGGGCCTGATGCGGCGCCAGAGCAGTATCCTTTCTTGCCGGACCGCTCTATGTGTCGCCCCCGGATGTCGGCAGCAGGAGAGATGCATTGAGCGTCACGCAGCAGCAGGTTCTTGACGGTCTGGCGAGGGTGATGACGCCGCGCGGCGTCGCCTTGACCAAGGCCGGCGTGGTGTCGGCAATATCCGTCAACGACGGCAAGGTGTTCGTCTCGATCAATGTCGACGCCTCGGAAGCGCGCGCCTGGGAAAGCGTGCGGGTGGCGGCCGAAGCGGCGGTGCGTGCGGTTCCCGGCGTCACCAATGCGATGGTGGCGCTGACCGCCGAACACAAGCCGGGCTCCCCGGTACCGCCGCCGCATCGTCACGCGCGGGGGGTGCCGCCGGTCGCCTCGCACCGGACGCCGCAATCAGCCGGTGCGGGCTCGCCGATGTCGAGGCAGGCCGAAATTCCGGGCATTTCCGCCGTCATTGCCGTGGCCTCGGGCAAGGGCGGCGTCGGCAAATCAACGACCGCGCTCAACCTCGCGCTCGGCTTGCGCGATCTCGGTCTGCGTGTCGGGCTGCTCGATGCCGATATCTACGGACCGTCGGTGCCGAGGCTGACCGGCATTCGCGACAAGCCGCAACTGAACGACGACAAGAAAATGATTCCGATCGTGCGGTTCGGCCTGGCGATCATGTCGATCGGCTTTCTCGTCGAGGAGGACACCGCGATGATCTGGCGCGGGCCGATGGTGATGTCGGCGATTACCCAGATGCTGCGCGACGTCGTCTGGGGGACGCTTGACGTGCTCGTGGTCGACATGCCGCCGGGCACCGGCGATGCGCAACTGACGCTGGCGCAGAATGTGCCGCTCAAGGGCGCGGTCATTATTTCAACGCCGCAGGATCTTTCGCTGATCGATGCGCGGCGCGGGCTCGCGATGTTCAGGAAGGTCAACGTGCCGGTTCTCGGCATTGTCGAAAATATGAGTTATTTCCAGTGTCCGCATTGTGGTACTCGATCGGACATCTTCGGCCATGGCGGCGCGCGGCATGAAGCCGAGCGGCTCGGCGTTCCGTTCCTCGGGGAAATCCCGCTGCACATCTCGATTCGCACGACGTCGGATTCCGGAACCCCGGTGGTGGAGAGCGAGCCTGACGGGCCGCACGCAGCGATCTACCGGGCGATCGGTGCCAAGGTTCGCGATCAGCTGCAGAGCGTGATTGCCGCGGCCTGAGCCGATCTCGAAGCGCGGCAACAAATCGCAGATATGCGACTTTCGTTTAATCAACGCTGTCATGCCTTTGTTGCGTTTTCGCCGCCGAGCTTCCGTGTTAAAGCCCCCGGCCAGCGCCTTCGGTCGATGCAGGGATCGCTTCGCCGACAACAAATACTCCAGCAAAATCTGTGAAACGGCCACTTGAGGAGATGCCTGAATGAAGCGTCGTGATTTCTTGAAGGTTTCCGCCGCCGGAGCCGCGGCGACCGCGATAGCCTCGCCCGCAATTGCGCAATCCTCGCCCGAGATCAAATGGCGCATGACGTCGAGCTTCCCGAAGTCGCTCGACACCATCTACGGTGGTGCGGAGTATTTTGCCAAGCAGGTTGCCGAGATGACGGACAACAAGTTTCAGATCCAGATTTTCCAGGCTGGCGAAATCGTTCCGGGGCTGCAGGCGCTCGATGCGACGTCCAAGAACACCGTCGAGATGTGCCATACCGTTTCCTATTATTATGTCGGCAAGGATCCGACCTTCGCCATCTATGCGTCGGTGCCGTTCGGGCTCAATGCGCGCATGCAGAACTCCTGGTGGTATCAGGGCGGCGGCATGGAGCTCGGCAACGAATTCTTCAAGAAGTACGATGTGATCGGATTTCCCTGCGGCAACACCGGCACCCAGATGGGCGGCTGGTTCCGCAAGGAGATCAAGACGGTTGCCGATCTTTCGGGACTGAAGTTTCGCATCGGCGGCATCGCCGGGCAGGTGCTTCAGAAAGTCGGGGTCGTTCCACAGCAGCTCGCCGGCGGCGACATCTATCCATCGCTCGAGAAGGGCACCATCGATGCGGCCGAATGGGTCGGCCCCTATGACGATGAGAAGCTCGGCTTTCAGAAGGTCGCGAAGTACTACTACTATCCCGGTTTCTGGGAGGGCGGTCCCACCGTCCACGCCTTCTGCAATCTCGAGAAGTGGAATTCGCTGCCGAAGAACTACCAGTCTATCGTCGCCAACGCGTGCGCGAATGCCAACACCTGGATGGCCGCGCGCTACGACATGCAGAACCCGTCGGCGTTGAAACGTCTGGTCGCGGGCGGCACCCAGCTTCGGCCCTTCACGAACGAAGTGCTGGAAGCCTGCCTGAAAGCGACCAACGAGTTGTGGGGCGAGATTTCCGCCAAGAATCCCGATTTCAAGAAATCGATCGATGCGATGCAGACTTATCGTTCCGACCAGTATCTCTGGTGGCAGGTCGCGGAATACACGTTCGACAGCTTCATGATTCGCTCACGCACGCGCGGCTGACCGACTCTGATGGAGGCTTCTAAGTCCTAAGTCGTAGATCCAGGTTGCCCGGCCTCGGCAGAGGCCGGGTTTTTGCGTTGCGAGAGCCGTAGTTGGCGATGGAAATCCGGAAGCGGATGTTCCATGCTGGCGCCAAGCCTCACCACGAGGGCTGGCACAATCGAGAGGAAACGATCATGAAACGTCGAGATTTCATCAAGGTCACCGGACTGGGCGCGGCAGGCGCGGCCACCCTGGCAGCGCCGGCCATCGCGCAATCGATGCCGGAAATCAAATGGCGCATGCCGACAAGCTGGCCGAAATCGCTCGATACCCTGTATGGCGGCGCCGAGGTGATGGCCAAGGCCGTTGCCGAAGCCACCGACAACAAGTTTCAAATTCAGACCTTCGCTGGTGGTGAGATCGTTCCGGGATTGCAGGTCCTGGACGCCGTCCAGAACGGGACCGTCGAAATCGGCCACACCGCCTCGTATTATTATTTCGGCAAGGATCCCACTTTCACCTTCGGCGCATCGGTGCCGTTCGGACCCAACATGCGCCTTAACCAGGCCTGGTACATGCTGGGCGGCGGCAAGGAAGTGCTCAACGATTTCTACAAAAAATACAATGTCATTTCGCTGCTCGCGGGCAACACCGGTTGTCAGATGGGCGGCTGGTTCCGCAAGGAAATCGTTACGGTGGACGACATCAAAGGGCTCAAATTCCGCATCGGCGGCTTTGCCGGACGTGTGCTGCAAAAGCTCGGCGCGGTGCCGCAGCAGATTGCCGGCGGCGACATCTATCCCGCGCTTGAGAAGGGCACGATCGATGCTGCGGAGTGGGTCGGTCCCTACGATGACGAGAAACTTGGATTCTACAAGGTTGCCCCGCACTACTACTATCCCGGATGGTGGGAAGGCGGCCCGATGCTGCTGTCCTTCGTCAATCTCGATAAATGGAACGCGCTGCCGAAGTATTATCAAAGCACGCTCGAACAGGCCGGGCACTATGCCAACAACTGGATGATGGCCAAGTATGACCAGGCCAATCCAGCGGCGCTGCGCCGGCTGCTTGCCAACGGCACCAAGCTGCATGCCTTCTCGCCGCCGATCATGGAAGCCTCGCTCAAGGCAGCAAGGGAATTGCACAGCGAGGTCGCAGCCTCCAACGCTGATTTCAAGAAGGTGCTGGAATCGCTGAACACGTTCACGAGCAACGGTTACCAGTGGTTCCAGGTGGCCGAAGTCGGATATGACAACTTCATGGCGCGCCACGCCCAAGGCTGATGGCGCTGGACAGTCGAGACGCAGCCCCGGAGCGAAAAACTCCGGGGCTTTTGCGTGGGTTTGCGGCGGGCACGGATATCGTCGACACCTTGCGGATCCCCGACGGCGGCTGGTGGTCGGCAGGCTTGCAGCCTGCCAACTGGCCGCCCGTCTATTGTTTTGCCGGCGGTCCGAAGTCCAGAGGCGGCAGGTCGATCTGCGGAACCTCGATCTTGATCGTATTGGGATCGATCGTCGATAACGCCCCTTTGTAATGCATCACAATCGACGGGAACAGGATCACCAGCAATACCATGATGACCTGGATCCCGACGAACGGCACGGCGCCCCAATAGATCTGGCCCGTGGTCACCGGCTCCATCCGCTTGCCGGAAACTCGGTCGACATAAGAATCCTTCGGTGCCACCGAACGCAGGTAGAACAGCGCGAAGCCGAAGGGCGGGTGCAGGAAGGAGGTCTGAATGTTGACGCCGAGAATCACGCCGAACCAGATCAGGTCGATGCCGAGATGTTCGGCGGCCGGTCCAAGCAGCGGAATGACGATGAAGGCCATTTCGAAGAAATCGAGAAAGAAGGCGAGCACGAAGACGAACGCGTTGACGAAAACGAGAAAGCCGACCTGGCCGCCGGGCAGCGAGGTCAGCAGGTTTTCGACCCAGACGTGACCGTTGACGCCGTAGAAGGTCAGCGAGAAAACCCGGGCTCCGACCAGAATGAAAATCACGAATGCGGAGAGTTTCGCCGTCGATTGTACGGCCTGACGGATCAGGTCCCAGCTTAGCCGGCGCTTCGCGGCGCCAAGGATAGTCGCGCCGGAGGCGCCCATCGCGCCGCCCTCGGTCGGCGTCGCGAGGCCGATAAAGATCGTGCCCAGCACCAGGAAGATCAGAAACAGCGGCGGCACCATCACGAAAGTGGTCTGCTGCGCCATCGTGGACAGAAACCGTAACCCGGTGAGCTTGTCGGCAATCCAGTTCAGCACCGCAACAAAGAATGCGAACAGAATGCCAAAGAACATGCTGAGCACGACGAAGTCCGCACCATGCGATTCGGAGTGCCGCATCATGAACCAGCCGAAGACGCAACTGGCGACGAACAGCAGACCCAGCGAAGTCAGACCACGGCTGCCGTCTTTCTCGCGAAAGCCGATCGCCTCCGGTGGCAGACCAGGCGCTGCCTTAGGGAAAATCAGTGTGACCAGGAACGCATATACCGCATAGAGGCCCGCCAGCACCAACCCAGGAATGAACGCGCCCTCGTACATGTCGCCGACCGACTTGCCGAGCTGGTCGGCCATCACGATCAGAACCAGCGAGGGCGGAATGATCTGCGCCAGCGTGCCGGAAGCCGCGATGATGCCGGTGGCCACGCGACGGTCATATCCGTAGCGCAGCATGATCGGCAACGAGATCAGGCCCATCGAGATCACGGAAGCCGCGACCACGCCGGTCGTTGCCGCGAGCAAAGCGCCGACAAACACCACGGCATAGGCAAGCCCGCCGCGTACGGTGCCGAACAACTGCCCGACGGTGTCGAGCAGATCTTCGGCCATGCCTGATCTTTCGAGCACCAATCCCATGAAGGTAAAGAAGGGAATCGCGAGCAGCGTGTCATTGCTCATCACGCCATAGATTCGCTCGGGCAGCGCCTGCAGAAAGTCGGGCCGGAATTCGCCGAGCTGGATGCCGATCAAGGCAAAGATCAGTCCCACCGCGCCAAGCGAAAATGCTGCCGGATAACCCAGCAGCAACACGACCACCAGTGACGCGAACATAATCGGCGCCATGTTGGCAATGAGAAACGCTTCCATCCAGAGTCCCCCGCGACCGCGTCTGGCGATCAGTTCTTCTCGATCGCCTCGACGAGGTGTTCAACCTCGGCTTCGATGGCATGTACCTGGGACGCGTGGGGATCCGGCATGAGCCCGCGCATCACGGCAATGCGCTTGATCAGTTCCGATACGCCCTGCGCCAGCAGGAACGCGAAACCGATCATGATCAGCGATTTCGCTGGCCATTGCGGCAGCCCGCCGGCATTGCCGGATTGTTCGTTGATTTCGAACGATCGCAGGAAGAACGGGATCCCGGTGATGATCATGACGATGGTCAGCGGCAGCAGAAAAAACACGTGACCGATGATGTCGATGACATTTCGCACCGGCTTCGGCAGCAGGTTGTTGACGATATCGATCCGGATGTGTTCGTTGTCGAGCAGCGTCCACGGCGAACACAGCAGGAAGACGATGCTGAACAGCACCCATTGCAGCTCGAGCCAGGAATTCGACGAGGTGTCGAAAACCTTGCGCACGATCGCGTTGGTGGCGGACACCACCACCGCGACCAGAATAAGCCAGGCGAGACGTTTGCCCGTCCACCTCGTGAACGCATCGATTCCACGGCTCATTTTCAGGAGCGATTGCAACGATGGTCCTCCCCACTTGCGCTTCTGCCGTCTTGGCCGCGCCGATCGGGCACAGCGGCTTGTCCAGCCGGGCTAGCATGAAGCCGCCGCACCATTCCAGCGCATTGCACGTCCGTCAATCGGAAGTTTGTTGATATTGCAGGACATTGGTCCGACAGATCGCTGCGGGCGAGGCCGGTCGGTTCAGCCGCCAGTCACGCTCATGTGGCGGCTGACGCTGGGCCGGTTATGCCTGCGATCGATGATGAAGTCGTGGCCCTTGGGCTTGAGACCGATGGCGCGGTCGATCGTCGCGCTCAGCAGTTCATTGTCGGGGGAGGCGCGCAGCGGCTTGCGCAGGTCGGAGGCGTCCTCCTGGCCGAGGCAGGTATGCAGCGTGCCGGTGCAGGTGATGCGGACCCGATTGCAGGACTCGCAGAAATTATGGGTCATCGGGGTGATGAAGCCGAGTTTGCCGCCGGTTTCGCTGACGCGAACGTAACGCGCGGGGCCGCCCGTGTCCTCGGCGAGATCGGTCAGGCTGTAGTGCTGGGCCAGACGCGCCCGGAGCAGCGACAACGGTACATACTGGTCGATGCGTCCTTCGCCGATGTCGCCCATCGGCATCACCTCGATCAGCGTCAAGGCCATGTCCTTGCCGTGCGCCCATTGCATCAGCGTGGGGATTTCGTCCTCGTTCATGTTTTTGAGTGCGACGGCATTGATCTTGACGGCAAGGCCAGCGGCGCGCGCGGCTTCGATGCCGGCCAGAACCTTGTCGAGATCGCCCCAACGGGTGATGGCACGGAACTTCGCCGGATCGAGCGTGTCCAGCGAGACGTTGACGCGGCGGACTCCGCAGTCGCGCAGTTCAGCTGCGAAACGCGCGAGCTGCGAGCCGTTAGTCGTCAGCGTCAGTTCGTTCAGCGCACCGCTGCCGAGATGGCGCGACAGCGAGCGCACCAGCGACATCACGTTGCGGCGGACCAGCGGCTCGCCGCCGGTCAGGCGCAGCTTTCGCACGCCCTTGGCTATGAAGGCCGAGCAGAGCCGGTCGAGTTCCTCGAGCGTGAGCAAATCGGCCTTGGGGAGAAACGTCATGTCTTCCGACATGCAATAAAGACACCGCAGATCGCAGCGATCCGTGACCGATACCCGCAGATAGCTGATGGTCCGGCCAAATGGGTCGGTCATCGAGCGAGACAGCGAGGTGGTCGGACTCGGCAGAGGTCCAGTCATTTCAATCGACCTTGTATCACTGCAACAGCCGCTAGGAAGGCAGCGGCACTTCCGCTCCCCCAATCTATGCATCAAGCCGTTTGGATACAATCAGCACCTTGTCGGTGCAGTGCAGCGATCACCGGCCGGCCGGCGGGGTTGGCGCCGGCGCGGCGGCGGGAGGCGGAGCGGCGGTCGCCGGGGCTTGCTGCTGGTCGGGGAATGGAGAGCCGGCGGCAGGCGCCGGCGCGCTCCTGGACGGTTTCGGCTTTTTCGGCTTCATCGCCCTTTTCCGAACCGGTTTGGGCGGCGGACCCGCCGGCTGCAGCTCGGCAACCACCGGGTTCGGGTTGACGGTGGCCGGCGACCCGAGATCGCCGTGGGCGAACTGCACCGGAATGGTAACCGGCTGGAACCTGTTCAAGGTGTAGGTCACGGAGAATCCGGTGTCCGGGACCGTCACCGCGACCGAGCACGGCGTCTTGCAGCCAGGACCGACGGAGGTGAGGGCATCGGCTCCCTGCGGGGTCGAATCGAGTTGGACCTGCACGGTGGGCGGTCCCGGCTTGAAGGCGTCGAGGGAAAACGAGGAACAGCCCGCGAGGCTCAATCCCGCTGCGGCAATCGCAATGGTACGACGCATGATCGATCCGTCACTCTGTAGCGTCTTCGAGCGATGTGGGTAGCGGCTCGCATGAAGAAAACGCGCCAAAACGAGAAACCCGAGCCCGGTTCTGATTCGCACCGAACCGGCTCAATTGCGGCTAACTGCCGCAACCCCCGGAATCGACCATAGGAGCGTCAGGACAGACGCGCAACCGGGCGAGCCCTTACGGTTAAGTAATGGTTAACGCTGACCAGCGATCTTAATTGATATAATAATATCAATTGCTTATCTGGAGGTTCGACAGCTTAACGGGAAGTCTGGCGGTGCATCAGGCTTTCCACCGCGGCCGGCAAATCGCGCATGTGGTCGACCAGCCGATCGGGTTTGAGATCGGCGATCGGAACTTCGGTATAGCCGAATCCAACCGCAATGACCGGAATGCCGGCGCGGCGGGCCACGCCAATGTCCGGGCCGGCATCGCCGACCATGATCGCAGACGACATCTGCCCGCCGGCGCGCGCTATCGTCTGGCGCAGGATGGCCGGATCCGGCTTCGAGACGCCGAAGGTGTCCGCGCCGCAAATCGCCGCAAACCGCCCGCTCAATCCAAGCTGGCCGAGCAGCCGCTTTGACAACCATTCCAGCTTGTTGGTGCAAACCGCAAAGCGATAGCCACGGGCCCCGAGATCGTCGAGCGCGCCTTCCAACCCCTCAAACGGCCGGGAAGCGTCGGCGATATGGGCGGCATAATGATCGATGAAGTCGGCGGTCAGCCGGGTCACCTCGTCTGCGGCGGCGGCGCGGCCCTCTTGTTCGAGACCGCGTTCCATCATGCGGCGGGCGCCCGCGCCGATCATCTTGCGTGCCGAATGCAGCGGGACCGGGGCCAGGCCCTCGCGTTCGAGCACAAAGTTGAGTGCGTTGACGAGGTCGGGCGCGGTATCCACAAGGGTGCCATCGAGATCGAATACGACAGTGCGGGCAGTGGCCATGGGAAATCGCTATCGGTCGCGGCACAATCATGCAAGTGGGGGATACACCCTGAACGCATCAATTGCGGCTATGCCGAGCTATAGCGCTGTTCCTCCCGGTAAAACGACGCTAGATATGCCCGCCGGACATCGCCGGCCGCCCGATCGGCGGCGGCTGCAGAGGTATCCTTTACGCGTGACCATGGATGAATTGAAACGGCAAGCCGCCGCCGGTGCGCTCGAACATGTGCGTGACGGCATGAGGCTTGGCCTCGGCACCGGATCGACCGCGAAACATTTCGTCGAACTGCTCGGCGAGCGCGTTCGCGCCGGACTTGACGTGATTGGCGTGCCGACCTCGGAAACGACCCGCGCCGACGCGGTACGGTGTGGCATCCGCCTGACCACGCTGGATGACATCGACCGGCTCGATCTGACCGTGGATGGCGCCGACGAGATCGATCCCGCGCTCAATGTCATCAAAGGTGGCGGCGGCGCGTTGCTGCGGGAAAAAATCGTGGCCACGGCCTCGGATCGGATGATCGTGATCGCCGATGAATCCAAATGGGTCGAAAGTCTCGGCCGCTTTCCATTGCCGGTGGAGGTCATTCCTTTCGGCCTGGCCGCGACCCGGCGGGCGCTGGCCGAGGCATGTGCGGAATGTGGCGTTTCCGGCCAGTTGGTGGTCCGAAAGGGCAAGGATGGCCACGTTTTTGTCACCGATGGCGGCCACTGGATTGTCGATGCCCATCTTGGACGAATAGCCGATGCGCCACGCCTGGCACGATCGCTGAACGCGATACCGGGCGTTGTCGAGCACGGATTGTTCATTGGCCTCGTCGGCGTGGCAATGCTTGCAGGTCCCAAGGGAATTCGTGTTGTTGAACGGCGGTAGCGCCGCAATCGAGGAGAACCGGAATGAAGAGCCTTTCAAGAATTCTGTCGGCCGCGGGCCTGGTGCTGGCGCTGGCTGTTGCCGGCACCCCCGCCGGCGCCCAGCAGCCGGCCGCGGGCAAGCCGGCGTCTCCGGCAGCCATCGCCGCGGCGAAGGAAATCCTGGCGCTGAAGAATGCCAACGCCATTTATGCGAACGCCGTGCCCAACATCGTGCAGAAGACCAAGGACCAGTTGTTGCAGACCAATCTCAATTATCAAAAGGATCTGAACGAGGTTTCGGTGATCGTGGCCCAGAAGCTTGCCGGTCGCGAGAAGGAAATTGGCGACGGGATGGCGAAGATCTATGCCGCCGAGTTCACCGAGCAGGAATTGAAGGATCTGGCGACCTTCTACAAATCTCCGCTGGGGCAGAAACTGCTGTCGACCGAGCCCAAGGCGATTCAGATGAGCATGGGATACATGACCCAGTGGGCGCAGAGTTTTGCCGAACAGGTCAATGCCGATTTCCGCGCCGAGATGCGCAAGCGCGGCAAGCAAATCTGATCGGTGGGATCAAACGCGATCGGGGCTGACAATGGCTGAGTTCGACGTTGATCTGTTCGTGATCGGAGGCGGTTCCGGCGGGGTGCGCGCAGCCCGCATCGCCGCCGGCTATGGCGCCCGCGTCGTGGTCGCCGAACAGTACCGGATGGGCGGTACCTGCGTGATCCGCGGCTGCGTGCCGAAAAAGCTGTTCGTGCTCGGATCGCACGTCCATCAAGAGATCGAGGATGCCGCCGGCTTTGGCTGGTCGATTTCCTCCGTCTCCTTCGACTGGCCGACGCTGGTCGCCAACAAGGATAGGGAGATCGCGCGGCTCGAGGGCATCTATACCTCCAACGTCGAAAAGTCCGGTGGGCGCATTGTCAAGACCCGCGCCGTTCTCGAGGATGCCCACACGCTTCGCCTCGGCAATGGTGAAACGATCAGGGCGAAACACATCCTGATTGCGACCGGGAGCACGCCGCACCACGGCGCGGAGATTCCCGGTATCGAGCACGTGATTTCCTCGGACGAGGCATTTCATCTGCCGGAATTGCCGAAGCGCGTCGTGATCCAGGGCGGCGGTTATATCGCGCTGGAGTTTGCCTGCATTTTTGCCGGCTTCGGCGCCGATGTGACGGTGATCTATCGCGGCGACAATATTTTGCGGGGGTTCGACGAGGACGTCCGCATCCATGTGCGCGCGGAGATGGAAAAGCAGGGCATCACCATTCTCACCGGCTGTACCGTCAACAGGACCGACAGGCATCGCCAGGAATTCACGACACATCTGTCGAATGGGTCGAGCATCGCGTCCGATCTCGT
>JBDTKD010000090.1:0-5282 GCA_039935515.1 Bradyrhizobium sp. | reverse complement strand
TCGTCACCGGCCTGACGCTGGCGTTCGGCGACACCTCCGGCGGCTTTCGCCGGCTGATCCGGATCGTGTTCGGCCTCTCGATCGCCTTCGCGGCCAGTTCCTTCTTCCTGTCGTTCTTCTCCTTTGGCGGCGGAGCGCTGGTCTGATGGAGGAGGTCCCCGGATTTGCAGCACCCGTTCATCGCGCGCTCACCGAGCACATCCTGCTCGGCGGCGCGCCGCGCGCGGTCGCGATTCTCAACGGTACGCTCGCCGCAGCTCTTGGTCTCGGTCTGCGGTTGTGGCGTGCCGGTCTCTTGCTTGGGGTTCTCGGTCAGGCCGCCGCGGTCTGGGCCGCCAAGCGCGATCCGCAGTTCGTCGACGTGGTGCGCCGCCACTTACGCATTTCAGGCCATCTCTCCGTTTGAGGCAAACACGCACATGATGAACCTTGGTGAGTATCGCAGGTCCCTATCGCATCTAGCGGATTTCCTGCCCTGGGCCGCTTTGGTCGACGAGGGCATCGTTCTCAACAAAGATGGCTCGTTTCAGCGCACGGCAAGGTTTCGGGGGCCGGACCTGGATTCCGCGGTGCCGGCGGAACTGGTCGGCGTCGCCAGCCGGCTGAACAACGCTTTGCGGCGGCTCGGTTCAGGCTGGGCCGTCTTTGTCGAGGCGCAACGTTACCCCGCCAGCCAATATCCGGAAGGATATTTCCCGGATGTGGCCTCCGCCCTGGTCGACGTCGAGCGCCGCGCCGAATTCGAGCAGGAGGGCGCGCATTACGAGTCCTGTTATTTCCTCACCTTTCTCTATTTGCCGCCGCCAGAAGACACCGCGCGCGCCGAAGCGCTCCTCTACGAGGGGCGTGATCGCCGGCAAGACGCGGATGCTCGGCAAGTGCAACGTGGATTCGTCGACCAGACCTGCCGCGTGCTTGGCCTCGTCGAGGGCTTTATGCCCGAACTTAGATGGATCGATGACGAGGAAACGCTGACCTATCTGCATTCGACCGTCTCGACCAAACGCCAGCGCGTCCGCGTGCCGGAGATACCGATGTATCTCGATGCGGTTCTGGCGGACCAGCCGTTGACCGGCGGGCTGGAGCCGATGCTTGGCAATTCGCATCTGAGGGTGCTGACGGTTGTAGGCTTTCCGACCGTCACGACCCCCGGGATTCTGGACGAGCTAAACCGGTTGGCTTTCCCATACCGCTGGTCGACCCGCGCGATTATGCTCGACAAGACTGATGCAACGAGGTTGCTGACAAAAATCAGGCGGCAATGGTTCGCCAAGCGCAAATCGATCGCCGCGATCCTCAAGGAGGTGATGACCAACGAAGCCTCGACCCTGCTCGACACCGACGCCCACAACAAGGCCATGGATGCCGACGCGGCACTGCAGGACCTCGGATCCGACGCGATCGGCCAAGCCTTCGTTACATCAACTGTAACAGTGTGGGACGACGACCCCCGCATTGCAGATGAGAAGCTGCGTCTGGTTGAGAAAGTCATTCAGGGGCGCGACTTCACCTGCATGGCGGAGAGCGTCAACGCGGTCGAAGCCTGGCTGGGATCGCTGCCCGGCCATGCCTATGCCAACGTTCGGCAACCACCGGTCTCGACGCTCAATCTCGCGCACATGATCCCGTTGTCAGCAGTCTGGGCGGGCCCTGACCGAGACGAGCATTTGGGCGCGCCACCGCTGTTTTTCGGCAAGACCGAGGGCGCGACACCGTTCCGCTTCTCGCTTCACGTTGGCGATGTCGGCCACACCCTCGTCGTCGGCCCGACAGGTGCTGGCAAGTCGGTTGCTGGCGCTGATGGCGCTGCAATTCCGGCGCTATCCAGACAATCAGATTTTTGCTTTCGACTTCGGCGGCTCGATCCGCGCCGCGGCGCTGGCGATGGGCGGCGACTGGCATGATCTCGGCGGAGATTTGACCGACGGCGCGTCGGCTTCCGTGTCGCTACAGCCGCTGTCGCGCATCCCGGATGTTCCCGAGCGCGCCTGGGCCGCGGATTGGATCGTCAACATCCTGACGCGCGAGGGCATCACCACCACGCCAGAGGTGAAGGAGCATCTCTGGTCGGCTCTCACATCGCTCGCGTCAGCTCCTCAAATGGAACGCACGCTCACCGGCTTTTCCGTATTGCTGCAATCCCAAGCCCTCAAGCGCGCGCTGCAATCCTATTGCATCGGCGGCCCTTATGGACGGCTGCTTGACGCCGAGACCGAGCGGCTTGGTGACGCCTCGGTGCAGGTGTTCGAGACGGAGGGGCTGATCGGCACCGGTGCCGCACCCGCCGTACTCGCCTATCTCTTTCATCGCATCGAAGACCGCCTCGACGGCCGGCCGACGCTGCTGATCATCGACGAAGGCTGGCTGGCGCTGGATGACGAGGGTTTTGCCGGCCAATTGCGCGAATGGTTGAAGACGTTACGGAAGAAGAACGCCTCCGTCGTCTTCGCTACGCAATCGCTGTCCGACATCGATAGCTCCGCGATCGCGCCCGCTATCATCGAAAGCTGCCAGACGCGGCTGCTGCTGCCGAACGAGCGCGCGATCGAGCCGCAGATATCGGCCATCTATCGACGCTTCGGCTTAAACGACCGGCAGATCGAGATTCTCGCGCGCGCCACGGCGAAGCGCGATTATTACTGCCAGTCGCGCCGCGGCAACCGGCTGTTCGAGCTCGGACTTGGCGAGGTCGCGCTCGCCTTCTGCGCGGCGTCCTCCAAGACCGATCAGGCCACGATCGCACGCGTGCTCGCCGAACACGGCCGCGACGGCTTTATGGCCGCCTGGCTGCGCCTGCGCAATGCAGGCTGGGCCGCCGACCTCATCCCTGACCTTCGCAACCTGGAGATACCATCATGATCCGGCTCCGTCATCTGACGGCGGCGAGCGCCGTCGCGCTGTGGCTTACGGTCGCCGCACCGCCACTCTCCACGCCAGTGTTGGCACAGGCAATCGTGTTCGATCCCAACAACTACGCGCAGAATGTCTTGACCGCGGCACGTGAGCTGCAGCAGATCAACAACCAGATCACCGCCCTGCAAAATCAGGCGCAGATGCTGATCAACCAGGCGCGTAATCTCGCGAGCCTGCCATACTCCTCGCTGCAACAGCTTCAATCCTCGATCCAGCGCACGCAGCAGCTTCTCGCGCAAGCGCAAAACATCGCCTTCAACGTCGAGCAGATCGATCATGCCTTTCAAACCACTTACGGCGGCGCCAACGCCAGCCAGTCAAGTCAGACCCTGATCGGCAACGCTCAATCGCGCTGGCAGAACTCCGTCGCGGCCTTGCAGGATTCGCTGCGCGTGCAGGCTGGCGTCGTCGGCAATCTCGACACCAACCGCACCCAGATGTCGGCCTTGGTGACGTCGAGCCAGTCGGCAACCGGCGGCCTTGCGGCAACGCAAGCCGGCAACCAGCTTCTCGCCCTGCAGGCGCAGCAGCTCGCCGACCTCACCGCTGCCGTCGCTGCCCAAGCTCGCGCGCAGTCGCTGCAGGCCGCGCAGCAGGCTGCGGCGCAAGACCAGGCCAAGGAACAGCTCCGCCGCTTCCTTAACCCCGGCGCCGGCTATCAATCGACCACCGTGACGATGTTTCATCCATGAACACGCGCGGCGAATTCGACCGACTGCCAACGTTCGCAGGGGTAGGGGTGATGGTTCTGGCCATCGCGGCCTGCACCATCAAACTTCGTGACGACGAAGACCAAACCTCGTCTGCATCGTCAGCGTCTCCAGATGCAGAGCCGCTGGCGGCCGAACTGGCGCGATGCCGGTCCGTGACGCCAGAGCAAAAGGACGCTCTTGAGGCGTGCCGGCGTGTCTGGGCCGAGCAACGCCGCCGGTTCCTCGGACAAAGCAAAACTCCATCTCCAACCTCACATCCGGACGACAGCGCGCCGAACATCGGTTTCCCGGCGCCCGGGCCGCGAAAGGACAAAAGTCGCCTACCACAGGGATGGCCGCAATCTCTCCTGCCGAAAGCGAGTGAGCGATGGGTGGCACCGGCGTCATCGATCATTTTCTCGGGGTTTTCACCCAATATATCGACAGCGGATTCGGGCTGCTGCAGGGCGAGGTGGCCTTTGTCGCCACCACGCTGATCGCGATCGATATCACGCTGGCAGCACTGTTCTGGTCGTGGGGCGGCGATGACGACATCATCGCGCGGCTGGTGAAGAAAACGCTGTTCGTTGGCGTCTTCGCTTATCTCATCGGCAACTGGAACAATCTCGCCCGTATCATCTTCGAGAGCTTTTCCGGCCTTGGCCTGAAGGCCGCCGGATCTGGTCTGTCGGCCGCCGACTTCCTGCGCCCCGGCCGCGTCGCCCAGGTCGGGCTCGACGCCGGCCGGCCGCTGCTCGATTCGATCTCCGCCCTGATGGGCTACATCTCCTTCTTTGAGAATTTTATCCAGATCATGGTGCTGCTGTTTGCCTGGGTGATGGTAATGCTCGCCTTCTTCATCCTGGCGATCCAGCTCTTTGTCACCCTGATCGAATTCAAGCTGACGACGCTTGCAGGTTTCGTCCTCATTCCCTTCGGCCTGTTTGGCAAGTCCGCGTTCATGGCCGAGCGCGTGCTCGGCAACGTCATCTCATCCGGCATCAAGGTCCTGGTGCTATCGGTCATCGTCGGCATCGGCTCGACGCTGTTTTCACAGTTTACGTCTGCCGCGACCGGCACCCAACCGTCGATCGACGACGCGATGGCGATGGTGCTTGCCGCACTCTCGCTGCTCGGCCTCGGCATTTTCGGACCTGGCATTGCCAATGGTCTTGTGTCCGGCGGTCCGCAGCTCGGCGCGGGCGCCGTTGTGGGTGCGGTCGCAGCGGGTGGTGGCGTCGTCGCGGCCGGATTAGCTGGCGCCGGCATGGCGGCGGGCGGACTTGCCGCGGCTGGCGGAGTGGCTGCCGGAGCCGTGCGGGGCAGTGCCGCGCTCGCCGGCGGCACTACCGCAGCCTATCGCGCCGGCGGTGCAACGGGAGCAGCCATGACCGGCCTTGCCAGAGGTGCGGAGGCCGCGATGAGTCCACTGCGGCGTGCCGCCGGCAGTCTCAAGGGCAGCTTCGAGGCCGCAGGTCGATCGACGGCAGGTGACCCGGCAGGCACTGAGGCCGCTGCATCGTCAGCCGCATCATCTGCCGGCAACCCGCCCGCCTGGGCGCGTCGCATGAAGCGCGCGCAAACCATCAACCACGGGACTTCAGCCGCCGCGCATGCCGTTCGCTCCGGCGATCACAGTGGTGGCGGCGCGTCTGTTGATCTGTCTCAGGGGGAATA
>JBDTKD010000089.1:0-7523 GCA_039935515.1 Bradyrhizobium sp. | reverse complement strand
CGCCGGCCGCAGATAGGCGTTGGTCCAGATCGCCTGCCCTTTGTCGGACAAGATATAATCAAGTACCTTTTTGGCTTTCTCTTTGTCGGGCGCGTTCTTCACGAGGCCGATGACATAGGGGTACACCACCGATCCTTCGCAGGGGATCACGAATTCAAAATTGCCCTTCTCGCTGTATTTCGCGCGGTAGGCATTGAAATCATAGTCCAGCAGGATCGGCATCTCGCCGGAGACCACGCGGGCATAGGATGTCTGCTTGGGTACGATCGGATCGTTCTTCTGCAGTTCCTTGAAGAAATTGATGGCCGGCTCGAAATTCGACGGCGTGCCGCCGAGCGCCAGATTGATCGCCACGGCTCCGACATATCCGACTGCCGCCGACGATGGATCGAGATAGCCCACCATGCCGCGATATTCCGGCTTCAGCAGATCTTTCCAGCAGGCCGGCACCGGTTTGCCACCGAGTGCATCCTTGTTCACGAACAGGCCAAGCGTGCCTGAATGAATCGCGGTCCAATAACCATCCGGATCCTTCAGCCCAGGCGGCACCTGGTCCCAGTTGACGGGCTTGTAGGGTTCCAGCGCACCTTCGGCCTTGGCCTTCATGCCGAAGGTCACGCCGAAATAGGCGATATCGCCGACCGGATTGTTTTTCTCGGCCAGGATTTGCGCCAGCGCCTGCCCGGAATTCTTGTTGTCGTGCGGAATATCGTAGCCGAGATCGGTCTTGATGGCCTTGAGCATCGAGGCCCAATCTGCCCATTCCGGCGGACAATTGTAGCAGATGACGTCAGCCGCGCTGGCCGATTGCAACGGCGCCAGCAGGGTTAGCGCAAGCAAGGCCAGGACAAGGCGGGCGATCTTCATGAAGGCAACTCCGAGTTGGCGGGAATGACATCCGAGGATTTCAGCACTGACGCGGGATCAAGTATAGGCCGCGTATGAAGGATTTGCGACGGCTGCCTTTTGCTCTGCAGCAAATCCGCGAAAGCCATCGGGTGGAGCTGCAGTTGTCGTTCCAGTTATTCCGGACCGGATGCCTTTGACAGTTCGACATGCTTCAGCGTGAGCGCTAGCGGCACCATGATCAGCGCGAAAATCGAAAAACTCCAGAACACGTCGATATAGGAGAGGAGTGTCGCTTGACTGACGATGGTATGACCGATCCATCCCACCGCCTGACCCTGGGCTTTGACCAGCGGCGAACCCTGACTGATGAAAAACTCGGTGACACGTTCGAGCGTATTCTGGTAGCTCAACGACGAGGGTACCGCCGCTTCAACCAGCCGCGACTGATGAAACTGAGCCCGCTGCATCAACTCGGTGTTGGCCAGCGAGACACCGATGCTGCCGCCAAGATTGCGTGCCACGTTGACCAGCGATGACGCCTGCCCGGTCGCGTCAGGCGGCAATTCCGAGTAAGCTACCGTGTTGATGGGAACAAACAGAAACGGCAGCCCTATCATCTGGAAGGACCGCATCCAGGCAAACCAGCCGAAGTCTGCGCCCTGCTCCAGCGACGTCGCATACCACATCGATATCGATACGATGCAGAGCCCCGCAGCCATAACATATTTCGGTTGAACAAGATTTCCAAGCCGGCCGGCGATCGGCATCATCAAGAGCATCGCGAAGCCGCCGGGCATCAATGCCAGCCCGGAGATCGTCGCGGTGTAGGCAAAGCTGGTTTGCAGAAGCTGGGGGACAAGCTGGGTCGAGGAAAACAGCACGGCGCCAACCGCCATCATGACCAGGAACGCGGTTCCAAACTGGCGGCGCACCAGCAGCCGGATATCGACGATGGGATCCTTTCGCGACAATTCCCAGGGCACAAAACCCGCGCACGCGATCACAGATATCACTGCGAAGGTAACGATGAAGTTCGAGCTGAACCAGTCGTCTTCCTGCCCCTTGTCGAGAACGATCTCCAGGCAGCCCAGAAACAATGTCACCAGTACAAAGCCGAGCCAGTCTACCTTGAGACCGTTCGACAGTCGCTGCTTGCGTTCCTGTTCCAGAACCTCCGGCTCGTCCACCAGCCAATGCACCAGCAACAGCGAAATAATTCCGATCGGTACATTGATGAAAAAGATCCAGTGCCAGGAGTAGTTGTCGGTGATCCAGCCGCCGAGCGTGGGCCCAACCGTCGGTGCGACAATGACCGCCACGCCGTAGAGTGCGAACGCAGACGAACGTTGTGCCGGCGAGAACGTGTCGGCGATGATCGCCTGCTCGCTCGGCGCCATGCCGCCGCCGCCGAGGCCCTGAAGAATCCGAAACAGGATCAGTATCGTGAGATTGCCAGCAAATCCGCACAGCAGCGATGCGAGCGTGAACAGCGCCACGCATATCATGTAATAGCGTTTGCGGCCGACCACCGATGAGAGCCACCCGCTTATAGGAATAATGACTGCGCTGGCGACCAGATAGGTGGTGATGATCCATGTCGATTCATCGACGCCTGCGGCAAGGCTGCCTGCGATCTGCCGCAAGGCGACGTTGGCGATCGACGCATCCAGAACCTGCATGAACGTCGCGATCGAAACCACGGTCGCGATCAGCCAGGGATTGTGATCGCCCGCGGCCGAGCGGCCGTTGTCCCACCCGTTACCTGGTTGCGAACTCACCGCACCTTCACCGTCGGTACCACCGACATGCCCGGACCAAGCTCTAGACCGGGATCCTGATCGAACACGATCTTGACCGGGACGCGCTGGACCACCTTGATATAGTTGCCGGTCGCATTCTCGGCAGGCAACAGGCTGAATGCGGTACCGCTGCCCGACTGAATGCTGTCGACATGACCGGGGAAGGTCCGTCCCGGATAGGCGTCGATAGAAATGTTGACCGGTTGACCCGGCCGCATCAGGTCGAGCTGGGTCTCCTTGAAATTCGCCGTGATCCAGATCTTGTCGGGAACGAACATCATGATGCTCTGGCCGGGCTGCAGGTAGGTGCCCTTTGTACCGGTCAATTGGGTGACCCGCCCCGCCACCGGCGCCTTGATCACGGTGTAGGACAGGTTGGTTGCACTGAGCTTTTGCCCGGCCTCGGCCGATTTGAGCTGTGCATCCGCGGCGCGCCGTTGCGTCTTGAGCACGGCAAGCTGCTTTTGAACGGTGACCGCGTTGGCCTGCGCAGCGGCGAGCGCCGCCTGCTTCTGGGTCAGGTCCGAAGAGGCCTGCTGGGCGCGCTGCTCGGTCCCGGCGCCGGTCCGCACCAGGTCCGTGTAGCGCTTGTATTCCTGCTGCGAGAAATCAAGCGCACCCTGCGCCTCCGTCACCTGCTTGCCGGCCTGGTCGATACGCGAGGCCTGCGAGTCCAGTTGCGCATCGAGATTTGCGATATTCGCTTGTGCCTGCTCGACCTGGGCTTTGGCCTGTTCCAGTTGGGCCTGATAGATCGCATCGTCGAGTTTGGCCAGCACGGCGCCCGCGGCGACGACCTGGTTGTCCGTCACATCCAGTTCGCTGATAGCCCCTGCAACCTGCGAACTGATCGAGACGGTCCGCGCGTCGATAAACGCATCGTCTGTCGTTTCGTACTGGCGCGCATGGAGCCACCAGAGCAAGCCAAGGATGATGGCGGTAAGTACGCCGGCGGCGATGGCGGCGACAAGCCAGGGACGCTGGCGCAGATAGACCTTCCACGTTGTTTTGCCTTTAGCCTCTGCCAGCGGCTTGTCCGGGCGAGCATGGCTCGACTCCCCGGAAGGCTCCTGATTGTCGGCTTTTGCAGGGACGCCTCGTTCAACCTTCGCCACACCGCGACTGGGGGCTTGCGCGTCCATCGGCTGTTCCTGGAAGCTTAATGCGATGCAGTAAAACGCACTGCTGCGGCCAAAGTTCAGCGAGGGAACCCGTTTGGCCTGTACAGCCTTTCGGCATCCATCGATCGCGGCTCCGTCCCGGGGAACCCAAGGCTGCGATCGGGTGGTCCGCAGCTGGGCGGGGTCGGCCCGATCGCGAAGATAGCCTGGTTTCCGGGCGTCAGGCGCGTTTTCGATCCGCATCTCCCTAAAACAGAAACAGCCCGGTGGCCGTCAGGCTACCGGGCGGGTCTTGATCTCTGGACAGGATTGTTGGCGGTTTGGCCGATCTACGTTCGCTGACCCTTCATTTGATGGATTTTCGCCAGTACAGTGTGTTGGACCAGGCCCAAGGGCATCGTGGCTGATACAGCCGGTAGCCGGCGCGGATGAAATTGTTGGCGGAAACGACATTTTCGGTCGTGTCCGACACTACCCAGCGCCATCCATTTCGCCGGGCCCGCCATTCCAGCGCGCGCATCAGCCGCAATTGCAGACCGTTGCCGCAATATTTGCGCAGCACGCCGACGCGGCAGAAATACCCGGTCTTGGGGGTCCGCGTGGATGGCACCATGCCGGCAAAGGCGACCGGCGCCGTTTCGTGGAAAGCGAGCCACCAATGTCCCTGATCGAACTCCGGAATCGGTGCCCCGTCGAAGAAGGTCAGGCGGTGGAGTTCTGCCAGCGAGTCCGCAATATCATCGTCATCGCCATCGATCTCGCGAATCCGGTACATTGGGAGGTCCTTGAAACTTCCGTTCTCCAATCGAGCCAACCGGCCAGACTGACGATGCCGCGATGAAAGTTCGGGATGCCGTTCCGGAAGATGCACCGCCGCCTGCCTGGTGATGAGGCGGTCGATCGCGGAGTTGTGCGCCGCCGGTCACCGCAACGCGCGGCTCATTTGCCGAGCACGACCTTGGCGCCGAGCCAGACCGCCCCGACGAATCCGGTGACGATGACGGTAATGACGGCCTTGAAGGTATAGCTCTGCACCTGCTCGACGCTCTTGCGCCAGCGCCGCAAATGCTGGAAATCCGCGCGCAGTTCCCGACGATCCTCTTCCTCGATTCCAAAGGTAGTCAGGATGGTCGCGATTGTCTTGAGTACGACGGCATCGAGGTCGCTGTGACGAAGCCTGTGCTGTTCTGCCAGCGTTTCGATGACAATGGCCCGGATATCATCGGTCCGGATCTCGGCGCCGCGCTCCTCGCTCATCGCTTGATGATCCGCGCGACGTTCTCGAATCCGCGCTTGGCGAAGTAAAACGACACCACCAGATTGGAGGTGGCGGATGCGAAACCGGCGAGCGGTTCGGTCGTTCCAAGCCCGAGGACCTTGTCCCATACCAGGAGCTTGCCGCCGGCGCCGAGGCCGACATTGATGGTCATGTCGTCGCGGGTCTTCCAGCCTCTCGGATCGACATCGACCCCAGGCGTTGCGCAGCCGCACCGTCTGCCGCTGCTGGCCGTGCTTGCGGATCGTGCCATGCAGCAGTGCGAAGATATCGCGCACGCCCTCGGCCATGATCCGCGCGATCAGCTTGATCCGCATCTGCGAGGCCGAGAACACCTGCGCCACCGCCGTCGCCGACTGGTTCTGCAGCGCATTGGCGTCGAGGCCCTGGGTTTGCTTGCTGACGCCGGTGCGGGTTTCCAGCTCGGCATCGCGATATTGCAGCATCGGATAGATCGACGCGGTGATATCCGGCACCGCCTGCCAGTTCAGCCCGCCCGGCTGCCGGGTGCGGACCACCCCGCCGGGACGCGACACCAGGAGATCGTCGAGCGTGTTCGGGCCCGCCATGCTCTCGGCGACTTCGACCCGCGGATTGTTATGCAGATAGAGATTGTCGAGTGCGCCGCGCTTGAGCGCGGTCTTCTCCCGCTGCACCGGCATCACAAGATCGGCGATCGAGCGGCCGAAGAAGCGGTGTGTCACCGGCACCGGCGTCGTCGCCGCAAACGGGATGGCATCGAACGGCGTGATGCAGTCGCGGCCGTCCTTGCGCAGGATCTCGCCCTGATCGCCGCCGGTGATGACCTGATAGAGCGAACTGCGGCCCTCGCCTTCGTAATCCATGCGCAGATAGTGCTCGGTGATGCGAACCAGGCGCGCCGCCGAATTCACCCCGCCGGCCGCGGTACCGAAATGCTCGCCGACGGTGTCGCGTGCCAGCGTTTCGATCCCGGTGGTGCCGGTGTAGTCGCCGAGCGACCGCACTTGTTCGGCATCGAAGCCTTCCGCGATCAGCTGGCTTTCGGTCCTGGTGACGACCTCGTGGAAGCAGTAGTTGCAGTCGGCGATGCTGCGCGCGCCACGTTCGATGCCGAATTCTTCCGGCGGCACGCCGAGCACGCGCGCCTGGGCCAGCTTGCGGGTGGTGACAAGGGTCACGTCGTGGGTGACGGGCGAAACAGACCGCAACGGTGCGGCCGGTGAAAGAACGGTCATGTTCATCGGGGAGAGCTCAATCGTTTTGTAGGTGCTGACATATCTCTTCCTCGCCGGGTCTTCTTCGATCGGACAACGCATGGAGCAGATCCGACGCCATCGACATCAAATGCCAACGGGTGGAAAGGGGCTGTTCTGCGGCGAGAAGAACGGGCACCAGCGTCGGCAAACAAGGCTACGAAAACGGGGGTCGGCTGGGAGCCAGTGTTCAAATCCGACATTACTGAGTGTCGGGTGGCTGATCGCCCGTTGAAGCCGGCGGCTTCATGAAGTCAAGAACAGCGCTGAGCATGGGGCCAAAGAAGAAATAGATGATGATGAGACTGAGGGGAAAAAAGAGAAACGCGTTCTTCCGCCAGAAGTCTTCGGAACCGAAGATCGGGACCAAAAGTCCAAGAGACCACGTAACCATCCGTATGGCTGAAAGAGTTGCGGCAGCCTGGTTCTTGGCCTCGCCAAAGTAGCTTTGCCAAACCAGCAGCAGAAAGAGAACGGTGTAGACGCCGCAAAGTATCAGACCGCCTTTGCTGAGCTTCACGATCAGCTCCTTCCAAGGGGCGCCCGGTGGTACGCACCGCTTGTCTCATCCTATAGCGCATCACGAGTATTATATCAAATTATCATCTAAGAGTTGTGTTCGGTACCCTCTTCGATCGTGTCCCATGACCGGGAATCGCATTTTGTCGTTCAGCTCGTCGCCTCCGATTTCCCGGTGCCGCCTTCCAGCTCGTCTTGCAGGTCGTGCACGGTATGCGCCACGATCTTGATCGCGCCTTCGGATTCCGCCACCGCCTGCGCCAGCAGCGCGAACTGATCGTCGGTGAGATCGTAATAGGTCTCGCGGTTTTCTTCCTCGCGCTCTTCCCACCACACTTTTGCGATGCCGACCTTGGACAGCAGCGCGTCCTTGATGAAGCCATAGAGAATCATGAAACCGGGATTCTGCTGCATGAAGACGTGGTTGACGTAATCGGTTTCCTGGGCAGCGGCGGCCTCGTCCTCGGGGCCGGCCGGCTCGAAGCGGACGACTTCATCGGAGCCGGCAAAGATATCCATCAGGCTCGGCATCAACCCTTCGATGGTATCGGCGACGTCGGTCGACACCGCGCGCGAGCGTCCGTCCTGCGCCGGCATGTCCTTGCGCATGTCGCCGAGATAGTAATCCATCGCATCGGCCCGCTCCTCCATCAGCCGCGCCGCCGAAATCGCCGCCAGCGCATTGGCCTTCTCGCAGCCGAGCATCGCCTTGAGATCGGACACC
>JBDTKD010000088.1:0-4446 GCA_039935515.1 Bradyrhizobium sp. | reverse complement strand
AGTTACGCGCCAGCCTATGGCGCGTAACACAAATCATCGGCGGCGCCGTGAGCTTCGCGCCGCCCAGACCAAAACCGGAAAAACGCGGGCATGCCGGCGAATGGGCGCCCACGTCGGCAAACCCGCGACGATCAGGCGGCGCCCTTCAGCCGCTTGTTGCATTCGCTGTAATAGCCGCCACCCTTCTGGATCCACTTCATGCCGCCATTGCCATTGCCGGCCTTGTTGGCGTTGTACTGATCGACGCAGGTATGCATGCGGCCCTTGCCAGCGGATTCCTTGGAATATTTCGGATCGACGGCGGACGGGAATACGGCGTTGCCCGCCGGCATCGGCGCGGCCGGGGCGGCAGCCGTCTTCGGTGCCGGAGCGGGTTTGGCTTGCGCCGCCGCCGGCGCGGGAGCCGGGGCTGCTGCCGGAGCCGCGGTCGCAGCCGCACCGCATTCGGCCTTGCGGAACTCATTCCACTTCTGGCCGTTCAGCGTGCCGGCGCTCTTGGCGGCCTGATATTTCGCGCTGCATTCCTGGGTGGTCAAAGCCTGCGCCGGCGCGGTCGCGGCCAGCGCGGCAAATCCCGTCACGGCGACGGCGCACAATAATTTTGCTTGAATGGTCATCCTCGGTCTCCCCTGGGCATGGCTGAACGAATCCCCCATCCTAGCCGAGCGACGGCGCGTGACAACGGCGATCAACCGCCCGGCCGAAATTTCGCAGCCGCGAAAATGCCGATCCTGCCGGCTTCATTCATCCGCGGTTCAGCATTGTGGCGCGACGTTGCGGCCCTCTTCAACCCGAGGTGCTCCCATGATGACCCTATCTTCCCGCGCGGTCGCGACCGCTTTTGCATCCCTGTTCCTGATGGGCTCCGCTTTCGCGCAGACGCCGGCGCCGGCGACCCCTGCCGCCAAGACAAAGCCGCCGGCGGTTCACAGCGCCGCCTCGCTGGAATGCTCCAAGGAGGCCGACGCCAAGGGACTGCACGGCAAGGAGCGCAAGAAATTCCGCTCCGAGTGCAAGAAGACCGCAGCTGACAAGCCGAAGTGATTTCGTCCGGCCTCCTCTCCCTTCCCCCTCACGGGAAGGGTCTATGGCTTGTGGTTCGAGACGCGCGGCGTTGCCGCGCTCCTCACCATGAGGGTGAGACCTCGTCCTGAGGAGCGCGCTTGCGCGCGTCTCGAAGGATGAAGCCACGGCTGGAAAATGCTCAGGACCGGCCGGCGGTCCTGACGATTCCCCACGCCGCCAGCGCCGCCATCAACAGCGAGATCAGCACATTGTAGCCGGCGAGCGACAGGCCGAGAAAGCGCCACTGCACCTCGTCGCAGCGGATCACCTTGACGGTGTCGAGGCGCTGCAACAGGGTGCCGGCGCTGCCGAGATCGCCGATCGGCCCGGTGCAATCGGTCGGCCCCTTGAAGAAATGCCATTCGACGCCGGCATGGTAGGCGCCGAGCCCGGCATTGCCGAGCGCCGCCAACGCCAGCAGCACAAGACCGGCGAGCAGCACCGCGCGCGAGACGTCCTTTGCCGCCGCGAGCGCGGTCAGCGCCCCGAGCGGGATCGCCAGGTAATAGGCGTAGCGCTGCTCGAGGCAGAGCGGACAGGGGCGGATGTCCAGCACCAACTGAAAGAACCAGGCGCCGGCCAGCGTCGCCGCCGCGATCGCCGTGATTGCCAGCGCCGCCGTCAGCGCGGGGTTGGCGATGGCATGTGGATGCGATCGATTCGCGGTCGCCTGCAAGCTCAATTCGGTCTCCTCTGCGCAACAGCGTCCTATCCCGCGCGCCCATCGCTGTCGAGGCGAAGCGCGATCACACTGGAGTGTTTTGCTTCGGCGGCGAGGGGGCGCGTTCGGGCCGCCCGCCCCGGCGGCACCGCGGGTTGACCCCGAGGGTGTGCCCGCTATATTCCGCCGGCTTCGCGGCGCCGGCCTTCGGGCCGATCGGCGAACGCCCCTGTGGCGGAATTGGTAGACGCGCTCGACTCAAAATCGAGTTCCGCAAGGAGTGCTGGTTCGATTCCGGCCAGGGGCACCAACTAGGCTGTTCAAGCCCGTTCTAAAGCGTCCGCAACCGTCCGCGCAGTGCTCGGAAGCCCTTGAAAAATAGGCACTTCCGCGTACATCGGTGTTCGTCACCGTTTGTTCTCATCCGATCCCAGCCGTCCGATTTGTTGGTATTTTTGTTGGTATCGGGAGAACAAACGTTCACGGCGACTTTCGCTATTCCGACCGAAGGGAATTGAGCAGATGGCCCGCAAGAACGATGGCGCGTGCGCCAACCCCAAGCAGATCAGGACCGACGTCGACTGCCGCACCGCCCGACCGAAATTCGACAAGGACGCGTGGAGCCCCGCCAAGATCTCCGACGTGACCGGCGGCGGTCTCTATCTCTTCGTCACGCCGGACGAGAGCAGGCCCGGCAACGCTGCCTCCAAGCTCTGGCGGATGGGCTACCGCTTCCACAGCCGTCAGAAAACCTACTCCATCGGCCCTTACGGCAACGGCAAGGATGGCACGTTCTCGCTCGCCGACGCGCGGCGCGAGCGCGACAAGGCCAAAGACCTGCTCAAGGACGGCAAAGACCCGAGCACCGAGAAGCAGCTCGACAAGCACAGGCAGGCGGCCGCCCGGCCTTTCGAGCAATGGGCCGACGAGTGGCTCGCGAAAAAGAAGGTGGAGAAAGTCAAACGCGGCAGGATCGTCGCGGTGCGCGACCCCAAGACCATCGAGGTGCTCGAGCTGCGCGTCGGCTACGTCAAGGCTCGCTTCGGCAAGCTGTGCAGGCAGGACATCAAGCGTCCGGACGTGCTCGCTTTCATGCGTTCATACGAAGCCGAGGGAAGGCTGGAAACCCGCGACCGCGTGCGCAGCATCGGTGAGCAAATCTGCGACTATGCCGATGTCGAAGGTGACGGCTACAATCCATTCCGCAACCTGAATGGGCAGATGATGGCCAACATTTCGACGCCGCGTCCCGGCGTTACCGAACCACGCGAGGTGACGCGCGTCTTCAAGCTCATCAGCGCACCGTGGACGAGAGCGAGGTTTAGTGACGTTGTTGGCCTTGCCTTGCGCTTCGATGCGCTGACCATTCCCCGCCCCGGCATGGTCAATGAAATGGAGTGGAGCGAGATCGATTGGGATGCTGAACGCTGGACTATTCCAGCCGCCAAAATGAAGACCGGTTGGGACCATGTCGTGCCTTTGTCACGGCAAGCACTCGCAATCCTGCGCAGCGTTCAGAAGCTGACCGGCCATCGCCGGTACGCGTTTTCCTGCTCGAAGGACGCGCCGCTATCGAACAACACGCTCAACAAGCGCTTGCGGCTGCTTGGCATTGACACCAAGACTGATCATTGTGCCCACGGATTCCGGACCACCTTCTCGACCCTGTCTCACCACGAAGATCAAGGACGCCAAGGCATGGGATGGCGATGTCGTCGAGCTGCAGCTCGCGCATCTCGATAACTCTACTGTGGAAGGTCTCTACAAGAAGCACGGACCGCTCGCGCTGATCGGCTCGCGCTCGAAGCTGATGCAGCATTGGGCTGATCGGATCGACCACTGGCTCGATCCCAAGAAGGTGATGCCGATCAAGGGAAGCGCGCGGACCTGAGCTCACCTATCATCAGTTCAATCGGTGGCAAGCTCATGTGATAGTCGTCGACGCTTGTGCATCTCGTGCTGGAAGCGGATCGATTTTTAGCGGATCTCGACAAGCGCGCTCCTGATCTCGACAATGTCGCCGGCCGCATTTGAAGCGATGTCAAGGTCGCGAAGTCTGCCGGACGAAAAGCGAAATCTGCGGTGCGGAGTAGAGGACCAATATCGATTGATCTGCGCGCTGTATCCGAACTGAATGTCAGGCGATCTTGACGGCCGGCAAGGAGCGCAACGTCTGCGCGATCCAACTATGGCTTCGAATGTGACTGAGCAAGTCCAAATCCCGGAGGCGCAACACCCGATCTTTGCGAAATGGGATCCAAAACGCGACAGGCGATCTTCCCGGCCGCCCTGCACCATATCGCAAGAATCGGTGGTTGCGGGGGCACGCTACACCCGATTCTTGCGATTGGTTGAGGCCGCCATTCCAAGATTGGCGGCATAGCCTGAGCGTTGCCCTCCGAAGGCATGTGTCAAGGATTTTCGGGCAGAGAAGGAGGTTGAAAGAGGCTAGAAATTCAGAGACTTGTGAGAGTGCCGTTCATCGCTTCACACTTGCAAGAAATCCGCGTAAGCACTGCGCCGGTAGCTCAGCTGGATAGAGCGCTACCCTCCGAAGGTGGAGGTCACACGTTCGAATCGTGTCGGTGCGCCAGATGCCCACCTCTTGAAATGCGACTGCGAACTTATCGATGATCTCAAGCGGACGCTGGGTGCGACCGCGTGCCAGCCGCCTTTTGACAAGGCGAACGCTCGCGCGGAATAGGTGTTGTGCACATTCT
>JBDTKD010000087.1:0-12606 GCA_039935515.1 Bradyrhizobium sp. | reverse complement strand
CAGCCCGAAGCGATTGGTCGGCAAGGCAAGCTTCAGGCGCATCAGATCGGCAAGGGTAACAGGACCAGGCGGCAGCAATCGGTGTTTGGCGTGTCCGATGGCCGCGAGACCTTCCGATGACCCGAGCGGCAGCCTCGGCATATGCGGCAGAACGGTTTCGACGATCGCCACACCGACCAGTCCCCGCATCACCCAGTCCTGCAAGGTGCTGTTCGGCGCCTCGTGGATCACGAGTTTCAGCGCGGGATGGCGGGCCTGGAGGTCGAGGACGGCTTCGGTAATGCGATTGACGAGGAACCCGTGCTGATTGACGGAGGGGAGAATCCCGACCGCGATGCGCCGGCTCGGCGGTGGCGTCGCGCCGGCGTCGCCGCCGGACAGCCGGCGAAATCCCGATTCGATCAGGGCAGCCATGCCGGCAAAACGATCGCCCTTCGCCGTCGGGACGACGCCGTCGCCGTGGCGTTCGAACAGCGCGCCACCCAGCGACGCTTCCAGCTTGTGCAGTTGTTCGCTGAGGGCGGGTTGGCTGATGTTGGCGCCGCGCGCCGCCGCGGAAACCCGTCGCAGTCGATGCACCAGATTGAAGTAGCGAACCTGCCGCAGACTGATGACGGGACGTTCGGCTCGCAAAGGGGTCTCGTCCCTGAGCGCCCGTTTCAAATGGCGGATGAATAATGCCGTCACCGCGTTCGGCCCGATCGCGCGCGCGACGACTTCCATGGTCGGTGCCTTGTCGGGCTTGACCACGGCGACGTTGAACAAGCCGAGCCGCGGCGAGGTCAGGCTCTGTGGCACGAACAATGCGGCGTCGGGATAGTCGTCGATGACACGGGGCAGGTCGCCCGGATGGTCATTGAGAAAGCGCACACCAGTGATTCGGTGCTGGCTGAAATAGCGATCGGCCTGCTCGATCAAGGGCGGCGACAGCATGGGCACCACGATGCGGCCCGCGATCAGGTCGGCCGCGCTCGGCTGGCTTCGGGTGCCGGCCGGCAGCCGGCACGCGAACACCCATTTGTCGGCGAGCAAGATGGTTGTGTGCTTCGAGCGCCGCTGACCGGCGTCGGCCAAGGCGATGGTCAGCCGGCTGCGCCCAGCCCAAGCCCCGGTCCCGTTATCGGCCAGTGCGCCCACATGCGGCAGATCCTTTTCATCGGCCCACACCAGATCGACGAAGATGTCCGGCCGTTCGGCGCCGATACTGTCGATCGCGCGGCGCAGCCCACTGCTGATTCCGCCGATGGTAAAGCTCAGGCCGATCTCGACAGTCAGGTGCTTCAGCCTCGTTTTCGGCGAAGTCGAGACCAGGCGGCGGGCAAGATGTTCCGCCGTCAGCAGCGGTTCTGCGGTCCGCACCAGCCCGCGTGCCACGGCGGTCGGATAAAGGCTATTATTGATGCGCCGAAACAGCGTCAGGCCGAGATCCTCGCCCAACGTCTTCAGCGTGGTACTGAGCGTTGACACCGCAATGTCGAGGTCGGCCGCGGCGCGCGCAAAGCTGCCGGAACGGCAGGCTGTAACGAAATAGGCTAGGGTGCGCAGCTCGACCATCGGATCCTGTCGGTTCTATACAGCATAGCCTGCGGTCCGGGCGGCGTCACCTCGCCTTCGGTTTTACCTATGCCCTGGTTTGTACGATGGGCCGATGGACCGCGGCGATGCGGCCGATATGATCGGAGCAGCCTAAAGCGTTTTCCGGTTCACTCGAATCATTGCCGCTACTCCCGGGGCCTCATGGTTCGAGACGCGCGAAAGCGCGCTCCTCACCATGAGGGTCTGAGACCTCATCCAGAGGAGCATCGCGAAGCGATGCGTCTCGAAGGATGAAGCCATTGAGGTGGAAATTGCGCTATCCGTGCCGGGGATCGATGAATTCGATGGCTGAACCCACTCATCGACGCGCTTTGCGAGGTGGATCGTGCAGGTGAAGAGCGACATGAGCCGCGAGACGACCGATTCCCGCCAGTCCATGCGCGCGTTCCTGTCTGCCCTCGAAGATGCAGGCGACCTCGTCACCATTCCACAGCCGGTCGATCTTGATTATGAAATCGCAGGATGCCTCGCCGAGGCGGCCGGCGGACCTGCGCTGCGCTTTTCGCACGTCAGAGGCCGTGCCGATGTTCATGCGATGCCGGTGGTGGGCAACCTGCTCAATTCACTGCCGCGTTTTGCCGCGGCGTTGCGCGGCAGGACCGAGCCAATCCAGGCGGCGCTGATTGCCGCCATCGAGAAGCCGCTGTCGCATCGCGTGGTGGCGTCGGCGCCGTGCCAGCAAGACATCATTGCCGAGCCTTCGCTGGTCGCCGAACTGCCGATTCCGCGTTTCTTTGAAAAAGAAGCCGGGCCGTATATTACCGCCGGCGCGATCGTCGCCAGGGACCGGGTCAGCGGCTTCACCAATTTGTCGATCGCGAGACTGATGCCGCTCGATGGCAACCGGGCCTTTGTCGGCATTGCGCCCAATCACCACCTCGCAGTCCTGGCGCGGGGGGCGCATGCGCGGGGCGAAAAGCTCGATATCGCGGTTTGCATCGGCAATCACCCGGCGGTCCTGATGGCCGCATGCCTCTACCTCGGATTGGGCGACGACGAACTTCCCATCGCCGGCGCGCTGCTGGGCGAGCCGCTGGAAGTGGTCCGTTGCACGCAGTCGGATTTGCTGGTGCCGGCCCATTGCGAGTGCGTGCTGGAAGGAACGCTCGACGCCGGAGAGCCGTTCACGGAAGGTCCCGTGAGCGAGTTCCATGGCATGTACGAGAACTACGGGGTCGGTATCGTTGCGACCTTCGCGCGTCTGACCCGCCGCCGCGACGCCATCTTCCAGGTCGTGCTGCCGGGCTATCATCCCGAGCACTGCCTGCTCGGCGGCGTCGCCATCGCGGCGGGGCTGTTTCGCGTCGTCCGCAACGCCGTGCCGTCAATTTGCGAGGTCGCCGTCGGACTGGGCGGCGCCGGCCGCTTGCACGCGGTCGTCGCGTTGCGGGCGCCACGGGCCGGCGAGGCGCGCAAGGCGATGTTTGCGGTATGGGCCGCGGTCAATCTGGTCAAGCAGGTGATCGTGGTCGACGACGACATCGACCCCTGGGACAGGCTACAAGTCGAATGGGCGACGGCGACGCGTGTCAAGCCGGATCGGGATTTCGTGATCATTCCCGCGGTGCGCGCCGATCGTTCCGAGCCGCTCGAACGGGACGGCACGATCACCAAGCTTGGTATCGATGCGACGCGCAGAGAGGGGGATCGGCCGGATTGGGCGCTGGCCCGCCCGCCCGCGGCAGCGCTGGCGCGGGCACGGGAAATCCTGCGCGAGAACCGACTTGTTGAGAGACGACCAGAATGATCAACCGCTTCATCGAACGGAGAAAGCCATGTTGAAAACCCGCCTCGCAGCGTCGGCGCCGAGCGCCAATTTCCTGTTGAGTTTCGCCAGCGCCATCGCGCTTTGCGCCGCCACCCTGATGCCGGCGCATGCCGACATCAAGATCGGCTTCCAGGTTCCGCTGACCGGTCCCGCCGCCACCGACGGCAAATCCGCCCAACTGGCCGGCCAGATGGCCGTGGAAGACATCAACGCTGCCGGCGGCGTGCTCGGACAGAAGCTGGAACTGGTCACATATGACGATCAGGCCAAATCGGACCAGGCGATCTTCACCGCCAACAAGCTGATCGGCGAAGATGGCGTGGAGCTGGTGATCAACGCCAGCTATTCCGCCTCGGGGCGCGCTGCGGCACCGGTGTTTCAGAAGGCCGGCGTGGTGATGATTTCGGCCTATGGCGTGCACCCCGACATCACCAAGGCGGGCGACTACATGTTCCGCTTGGTGCACCTGGGACCCCCGCAAGGTGTGGCGACGGCGCTGTATATCGGAAAGACCCTGGGGTTGAAGAAGGTTTCGACCATCACCATGGACAACGACTACGGCCAGGCCACCATGGACGGATTCCTTGCAGCGGCCGGCAAGTACGGCATCGAGGTCCTGAACAAATACAGCTACTCGCTCAAGGACCGCCAGTTCGGCTCCATCGTCGCCAGCGTCAAGCGCGACAACCCCGACGCCGTCTACGCCACCGGCTATTTCTTCACCGGCGGTCCTTTGGTTTCGCAGCTTCGCGCTGCCGGCATTACGGTGCCGATTATCGGCTCGCAGGCGTTCGATTCCGAGAAATTCATCGAGATCGCGGGGCCAGCCGCGGAGGGCACCTACATCATCGACAGCTTCGACCGCGACCGCAAGGACGATACGCTGCAGAGGTTTTTCACCGGCTTCAAGAACCGCGCCGGCTACGCACCGGAAGGGGTTGCGGCGATCACCTATTCGGCGGTCAAATTGATGGCGGACGGCATCAAGCGCGCCAACAGTACCGACCCCGCAAAAGTGCGCGACGCGCTCGCCGCCACCAAGGATTTTCCGCTGCTGGAGGGCAATTTGAACGGCTTCAACAGCCTGCATGAAATAATCATGCCGATCAGCGTCAACGAGATCAAGGACGGCAAGTTCAAACCGGCCGGCCAGATCACCGATCTGAACGCGTTCGCGCCGCCGGAAAAATGAATCGCGATGCGGGCGCAGGGCGGTGACGCCTTCCACTGCTCACGGCAAAGGAGACTTGGTGTACTACATCGATCTGGCCGTAACCGGCATCAGCATTGGCTGCATGTACGCCGTGATGTCGGTTGGCCTGACCCTTGTGTACGGTTTGCTGCGCATCCTGCACGTGGCGCACGCGGCGGTGTTTGCCCTCGGCGCCTATGTAACCGTCCTGGTCGCCAACGCCAGCGGCAGCATTGCACTTGGCTTTCTGGCATCCATCGCCGTCACGCCGCTGTTCGGGATGGCGATCTACCGGCTGCTGTACGAACCGCTGCTGAAATATCGCCCCGATGTGCCGATGATCGCTTCCGTGGGACTTCTGGTGCTGATGCAGGATGCCTTCCGCATCCTGTTCGGCGAGCAGGGCGTCACCTTCCACAGGAATGCGTTCTCCTTCACGACGTTCAATTTCGCCGGAATTACCGTCAGCGCGATCCAAATCGCCATCGTGGTCACCGCCGCCGTGGTGTTCACGGGCCTGCATCTTTTCACGACACGAACGCGGATCGGCGTCGGGTGGCGGGCCACGGTATCGAAGCCGCAGATCGCCGCCAGCTTCGGCGTCGATCCGATCAAGGTGCGCTATCTGAACTTCGCCATCGGATCGGCGCTGGCGGCGGTCGCCGGTGGGCAGGTCGCGCTTTTGAACAATCTGGTGGATCCGACGATCGGTTTCGTCGTCAGCTACAAGGCGCTCGCCATCATCGTGCTCGGCGGGCTCGGCAGCGTGCGCGGGACGCTGGTGGCGAGCCTGGTATTGGGTTTGGTCGAGTCCTACGGCACCATCTTCGTCGGGGCATGGCTTGACCGCGACGCGATCGCGTTCCTCGCCCTCATCCTGCTGCTGATGATCCGGCCGCAGGGATTTACCGGAGCGGGCACCGCATGAGCGCTTACGAAGTCAGCATCATCTCGATCGTCGGCATCAATGTCATTCTGGCGGTCAGCCTGAACATGATCAGCGGCTTCTGCGGGCAGGTCAGCCTCGGCCACGGCGCCTTCTTCGGCGCCGGCGCCTATGCCGCGGCGCTGGCGATGGTCGCGACGGCCAGCGTGCCGTTGGCGCTGGTCGCGGCCCTGGTGACCGGCAGCCTGCTCGGTATCATTGTCGGTTTCGCCTCGCTGCGCGTGCGCTCCGATTTTCTCGCCGTCACTACCATCGGCGTCAATTTTCTGTTCACCGGTTTCGTCCGCAAGCAGGCCTGGCTCGGTGGCGAGATGGGAATCAGCGGAATTCCCCCAACCGGGCTCGGCGCCGCCGGCAACATGATCATGATCCTGTTGTTCGCCGCCGCGACCATTGCCTTCAGCTTCTATGTCAGCCGGTCATGGATGGGCTTTGCCTTCCGCGCGGTCGGCGAGGACGAAGGCGCTGCGGCTACGCTCGGAATCAACGCCGGGGCCTACAAGCTGGCGGCGTTCGGTATCGGGACGGCGCTCGCGGGTCTGGCCGGCGGCCTCTACACCTTCTTCACCCAGTTCATCACCGCGGATGCCTTCGACTTCATCTTTTCGGTGATGCTGATGGCGATGGTGGTGATTGGCGGCATCGGATCGACGTCGGGCGTGGTGTTCGCCGCGATCGGTCTGACGCTGCTTCCGGAGGCGATCCGCTTCGTCAACAACTACCGCCTGCTGGTGTATGGCGGCCTGCTGGTGCTGGTCATCAGGCTGGCGCCCGGCGGGTTCGCGGCCATCGCGCGCAGCCTCGTGATCCGGGTGAGGGGAACATGAGCGCCGCGCTGCAACTCGACGGCGTGGCGATCCGGTTCGGCGGTGTTCAGGCCGTCGCCGGGGTGTCCTTTGCCGTTGACGAAGGCGATTTCGTCGGGCTGATCGGGCCGAACGGTGCCGGCAAGACCACGCTGATCAAGATCGTGGCGGGACTGCTGCGGCCCGACCGCGGCAAGATCGCGCTTGGCGGGGTCGACGTCACCCGCGATGCGACGGCGACGCGGGTCCGTCGCGGCCTCGCCTTGACCCACCAGATCGTGCGGCCGTTTCGCGACATGACGGTGCTCGACAATGTCGTGCTCGGCGCGGGCATTGGCCGCACCGCCAACCCGTTCCGCGCCATGCTGCATGTCGATCGGCGCCGCGAGAGTGAGCGTGCGGCCGACATCCTCGGCCAGGTCGGACTGGCTGGCACGGAGCGCAAGCTGGCCGGCTCGCTGCCGCTCGGCCAGATGAAGCGGCTCGAGCTCGCGCGCGCCCTTGCGGTCGAGCCGAACATCATCCTGCTCGACGAGCCGCTGGCGGGCCTCAACCATACCGAGGCCTCCAGGCAGGTCGAGACCATTTCAGATGTGCACCGACGCGGTATCACCGTGATCCTGGTCGAGCACAATCTCGAGGAAGTGATGCGGATCTGCCGGCGCTTGATCGTGCTGAACAACGGGCTCGTCATCGGCGATGGCGAGCCGTGCCAGGTCATGGCCGATCCGGTGGTGCACGAGGCTTACGTCGGGAGCGGAATGGTGACACATGCTCAGGCTTGAAAATCTCAGCTGCGGCTACGGTTCCGTCGAGGCGGTGCACAATGTCAGTTTCGATGTGCCTGCCGGCTGGGTATTCGCCCTGCTGGGGCCGAATGGCGCCGGCAAGACCTCGACCCTGATGGCGATCATGGGGCACGTCGATATTCACGGCGGCCGCATTGTGCTCAACGGCGAAGACATCGGTTCCCGTCGCGTTGTCGATCGCGTCGGACTCGGCATTTCGCTGGTGCCGGAAGGGCGGCAGCTATTCACCGATTTGACGGTGGATGAAAACCTGACTGTCGGGGGCTATGCCCGCCCGGCCGTTCGCGATGCCGTCAATCGCGAGCGGGTGTTCGGCATCTTTCCGCGGCTGCAGGAGCGTCGCACCCAACTGGCCGGATCGCTGTCCGGCGGCGAACAGCAGATGCTGGCGATCGGGCGGGCGCTGATGGCTGAGCCGCGATTGCTGCTGGTGGATGAGCTGTCGCTCGGATTGATGCCAAAGATGGTCGATCTGTGCCTCGATGCCTTGCTGCAATTGAAACGGGAAGGCCTGACCATCGTGCTGGTCGAGCAGAACACCGCGCGCGCGCTCGACGTGGCCGACAAGGTCTGCGTGATGTCGTCCGGCGTGCAGGTCTATCAGGGAACGGCGGCGGAGGCCAAGGCTTCGGGCTCCATGTTCGCAACCTTCCTCGGCATGAACGAGCCGGTCTAGTGCATTGGAATGAACGCCGCCGGTCGCGACGGCAAGGGAAACAACGATGACGCGGATGCTGACAACGGACGATGTGGAAGCGGGGCTGGTCGGGGGATTATTCCTGTCGGCAGGCGGCAGCGGCAGGAGCGCGGTCGCCAAGAATCGCGGCCTCGGACAGATGGCGCTGGACTATGGCGGGGTGCGCCTGGTCGCGCTCGATCAGCTCGACCCTGCCGCCACGGTCATCACCGCGACCGCGGTGGGGGCGCCCGGCTTCGCCAACTGGGCGATCAAGCCGCGCGATTCGATCAATGCGGCGCGGCGGCTGATCGAGCGGTTGCACAAGCCGCCGGTCGGCGTGATCTGCGGACACGTGCCCGGCTTCAACGCCTGGCTGGTCGCGGCCGCGCTCGGGCTCGATTACATCGACGCGGCATCGAACGGGCGCGGGCATCCCACCGTGAAGATGGGCGGCATGGGGCTCGCCTCGCGGCTTGATCTCTCGATCACGCAGATCGGCTGCAGCGGCAGCAACGCCGAAAACAATGAATTCGCCATTGCCGCCGAAGGCGACATTGTCCGCACCTCGAACGTGATGCGGCAGGCCGCCGTGATCAATGGCGGCCTGATCTATGCCGCGCGCGGTCCGTTGACGGCGGGATTCATCCGGGAAAATGGCGCCGCAGGCGCCATCACGTTTCAGCTCGATCTCGGCCGCGCCATGCTCGCCGCCAACGGAGCGGATCGTGTCCGCGCCACGGTTGAATTTCTCGGCGGCGAGTTGCTGGTGGACGGAAAAGTCACGGAGAACACCGTGGCCTATGGCGGCGGCTTCGATCTTGGCCGGATGATTGTCCGGGGCAGCAAGGGTGAAGCGGTGCTCGGCGTCTACAACGAGTTCATGACCGCGGATTTCGGCGGCGAGCGCGTGGCGACATTTCCGGACCTGATCGGAACATTGGATCCCGCGACCGGCGAGTGTGTTTCGATTTCGGAATCCAGGCCCGGCAGCCGGGTCGCCGTGATCGTCGCGCACCGCTCCAAATTCCCGGTCGGCAAGGGCGCGCTCGACCCGGCGGTGTTTCCCGAGGTCGAACAAGCCATGGGCGTCGATCTGCGCTCCTATCTCTGAGAAAGGCTTCGATCATGCTGCGCCTCTATGACAGCCGCCTGTCCGGCAATGCCTGGAAGGTTCGCATCCTGCTGACCCAGCTCGGCATCCCGTTCGCGCGGGTCACGCTCGATCTCGCCAAAGGCGCGGCCGCCGAGCCGGCGTTCCGCGCCAAAAGCCGCTTTGCCCGCATTCCCGTGCTCGAGCTGGAGGATGGCCGTACCCTGGTGGAGTCGGCGGCCATCCTGCTTTATCTGGCGGAAGGCTCGGCATTGCTGCCGGACGATCGCTACCTTCGCGCCGAAGTCACCAGCTGGCTGACATTCGAGCAGGCGGATCTGCTGCGCGCCCTGGCGCTGCCGCGGTTCTACAACATGCGCGGCATCGCCGATCAGATGAAAAGCCGAATTGCGGATTTTCAGGAAGGCGCCTATGTGGCGCTGGCCAAGCTCGACGATTGGCTCGCCACGCATGATTGGCTGGTCGATAACCGTTACACGGTCGCCGACATCGGGATGTTCGGCTATGTGGCCATGGCGCCGCAGGGCGGCTACGATATGACAAGATTTCCATCGATCGGCGCGTGGTTGGCGCGAGTCGAGGCGCAGCCCGGTTGGGTTCCGCTGGTGGAAGAGGGTTGAGCATGACTATTCCCGTACGCCGCGGCAAAGAGGTCAAGGCTGAACGCGGCACCGTCTTGCGCTGCAGGGGTTGGCGGCAGGAAGCGATTCTGCGGTTGCTGGAGAACAACCTCGAAAATGGCGAAGACCCGGAAAATCTCGTCATCTATATGTCGATCGCGCGCGCGGCGCGCGACTGGAACAGTTTCGACCGCATCGTCGCGACACTGACGACCATGCGCGAGGATCAGACGCTGGTCATGCAGTCGGGAAAGCCGATCGGCGTGTTTCCCGGTCAGGCGACGACGCCGCTCGTCATCATGGCCAATGGCAATATTGTCGGCGAATGGAGCGGCGAGGAAAACCGACGCAAGCTCGACGATATGGGCCTCACCGTCTATCCCGGAATGACGGCCGCCGCCTGGCAGTACATCGGCAGCCAGGGCATTCTGCAGGGTACTTTCGAGACCTTCATGGCGATCGCGCGCCAGCATTTCGGTGGCACGCTCGCCGGGCGTCTGTTGCTGACGTCGGGCTGCGGCGGCATGAGCGGCGCTCAATCGCTGGCCGGAAAGCTTGCCGGCGCGTCAACGCTGGTGATCGAGGTCGATCAGGCGCGCATCGATCGCCGGATTGCCAGCGGCTATTGCGATGCCACGACCGACAATCTCGATGACGCGCTCACGCAATGGCAATCCGCTCGCGACGCGCGGCGTCCTTTGGCGCTGGCGTTGTGCGCGAACGCCGCCGTCATACTGCCGGAATTGGCCCGTCGCGGCATCGTGCCCGACATCGTGACGGACCAGACGTTTCCCGATCCCCTGAAGGGCTATGTGCCGGCGGAGCTGTCGCTCGAACAAGCGCGTGCGATGCGGACCAGCGATCCCGGCGGGCTGATCGCGCTGGCACGGAAATCCGTTGCCATTCATGTTCGCGCGATGCTGCAATTCATGGATCGCGGCGCCATCGTGTTCGAATACGGCAATAGCCTGCGGGCTGAAGCGAAGGCCGCCGGTGTCGAGGACGCGTTCCGGATGCGCTCCTTTGTCGATCTCTATATCCGGCCGTTATTCTGCGAGGGCATCGGGCCGTTTCGCTGGATCGCGGTGTCCGGCAATCCGCAGGACATCTACACCATCGACGACATGATCCTCGAGGCATTTTCGTCCAACCATCCGATTTCATCCTGGATCGGAAGGCGCGCGAACATGTTAAATTCACCGGACTGCCGGCGCGGATCGGCTGGCTCGGCTATGGTGAGCGGAGCCGTCTCGCGCTGATGGTCAACGAAGCCGTCGCAAGCGGCAGGATTTCCGCACCGATTGCCTTCACCCGCGATCATCTCGACTCGGGTTCGGCGGCGCTTCCGCATCGGGAAACCGAGAACATGAAGGACGGCTCCGACGCCATCGCCGACTGGCCGATCCTCAACGCGCTGCTGAACTGCGCGTCCGGCGCCGATCTCGTCGCCATTCACGGCCTCGGCGGACGCGGCGTCAGTGCCGGCGTGACCATTGTCGCCGACGGCAACCCGGCGACCGCCGAGCGGCTCAAACGCGTTCTGGATGGCGATCCCGGGATCGGCGTCTTGCGTCACGCCGATGCCGGTTACGATATCGCAATCGAGCAGGCCGAACGCACCGGTCTGTCAGCGACCTTGCCGGCCGGACTGCCCTCCTGAGAGGGATGACGTAGCTACACCCTTCCCTGTCATTCCCGCGAACGCGGGAATCCAGTACGCCGCGGCGTTTCGGTTTGATCACGGACGCCGCGGAATACTGGATCGCCCGCTTCCGCGGGCGATGACGGCTGAATGCATCGGTAGCCCGGCCGGCTTTGTTGACTTCCCCGGGTGGCGCAATAATGGTTAGACATAACGCCCCGCTCGCCGCCGACCCGTCGCGGCCGCTTTGGCGAGGAGGTCCGCCGTTGCCGCCGATTTACATCGCCTATCTGAACCGCCTCGACATCGAAGAACTCAAGGTCACCGACGACGAAATATTGTCGGCCATTGAGGGCAGCCTTGCCAGCCAGGGGCGCGGCGAGACCGTGATCGAACCTCGCATGCATCTCGAACCCGGGGTCGCCAACGGTCATTTCAATGTGCTGCGCGGCGCGATCCGGGCGCCGGTCGATAGCGCGGGCGTCAAGGTGGTCGGCGACTTCGTCGATAATTACAAGCTCGGCTTTCCGTCCGAACTGGCCATCCTGGCGCTCTTCGATCCACGCACCGGCGCGCCCAGGGCGATCCTCGATGCGAGCGGCATCACCGACATGCGCACCGGCGCGGTGACCGCGATCGGCGCCAAGCATCTGGCGCGGAAAAACTCCAGGGTTCTCGGACATATCGGCGCGCGCGGGACCGCCTATTGGAACGTGCGTCTGCTCGATCATCTGTTCGATTTCGACGACATCCGCGTTCATTCCCGCCGTGAGGAAAGCCGCGACGCATTTGCCGAACGCCTGAGCCAGGATCTCGGCAAGAAGGTGGTGGCGACCGCCGACTGGCAGAGTTGCATCGAAGGCGCCGACATCGTGGTCGAGGCCTCGCGGCTTTCGGAACCGACGCCGCTCCTGAAAACGTCCTGGATCAAGCCCGGCGCGTTCGTGGTTCCTTACGGCACCATGAGCGCCATCGAATTGTCGCTGACCGACATCATGACCAAGCTCGTCGTCGATGATTGGGGGCAGTGCAAGGGCGGCAAGTTCGGCAGCCTGCGTGCGCATGTCGAGGCCGGCAAGCTCTCGGAGGCGACCCTGCATGCCGAACTCGGGCAGATCGTGGCCGGACTGAAGCCGGGACGGGAAAATGATGCCGAGACCAATCTGTTATGGCACCGCGGCCTGTCGCTGTCCGATATTGCCTTGGGTCACGCGCTGCTGGAGAAATCGAAGCGGCTCGGCATCGGGCAGCGGCTTCGCTTCGCATGAGCTGACACCATGGCCTATGTCGCGAATGCGCGGATGTATTCGGTCGATCCCGGCGCGGCGTCGGCCTGGAAGCAATTGTTCGAATGGCTCGCGCGCGCAAGCCGGGTCGATCTGCGCGCGATCGATCACGCGTTTCCGGCACCGCTGGCCGAACTGTGGTCCCGACCCG
>JBDTKD010000086.1:0-4910 GCA_039935515.1 Bradyrhizobium sp. | reverse complement strand
ACCGCACCAGCGGATTGCGCGACGGCGGCGGCGCGGCACTCTCGGCATGCACCACGTGCGGCCTCAGCAGGTAGTGCGCCATGGTCGGCACCAGCGTGCGCGACAGGAAGAACGACCACGCCATGGCGAACATCACCGCCTCGGCCATCGGCACGAACAGGAAGCGCGCCACGCCCTGCAGGAAGAACATCGGCACGAAAACGATGCAGATGCAAAGCAGGGAAACAAAGGCCGGCGTCACGATCTGGTTGGCGCCGTCCAGGATCGACTGCTCGACCGGCTTGCCCTGCTCGAGATGATAATTGATGTTCTCGATGGTGACGGTGGCGTCGTCGACCAGGATGCCGACCGCGAGCGCCAGACCTCCGAGCGTCATGATGTTGAGGGTCTCGCCGATCGCCGACAGCATCACGATCGCGCCGAGCACCGCGAGCGGAATCGAGGTGGCGATGATGATCGTCGACCGCCAGCTGCCGAGAAACATCAGGATCATCACGCTGGTCAAAAGCGCCGCGATGACGCCTTCATAGGCGACGCCGGTGATCGCGCCGCGCACGAACAGCGACTGGTCGCCGATGAAGCCGATCTTGAGCGCGTCGGGAAGCGAATCCCTGACGTCGATCACCTTCTGCTTGATGCCGGCGATGATATCGAGCGTCGAGATCGAGCCGGCCTTCAGTACCATCATCAGCACCGAGCGGTTGCCGTTGACGTGGACGATATTGGTCTGCGGCGGATTGCCGTCGCGCACGCTGGCAACGTCGTGGACGTAGATCATCGCGCCGTTGACGACCTTGATCGGCAGATTGCCAAGGTCTTCGATCCTGAGCGGCGAGTTGTTGAGCTGGATGTTGTATTCGAAGCTGCCGATCTTCTGGGTGCCGACCGGCGTGATCAGGTTCTGCGCCGCGAGCGCGTTGGCGACGTCCTGCCCCGACAGCCCGCGCGCCTGCAACGCCGAGAGATTGAGGTCGATCTGCACCTGGCGCTGCTTGCCGCCGAACGGATAGGGGATGGCGGCGCCGGGCACGGTCACCAGCGGCGTGCGAAGCTGATTGATGCCGATGTCGGCAAGGTTCTGCTCGGTCAGGCCCTCGCCGGACAGCGCGACCTGGATGATCGGAACCGTGGACGCGCTGTAATTGAGGATCAGCGGCGGCGTCGAGCCCGGCGGCAGCTGCTTCAGCATGGTCTGCGAAATCGCGGTGACCTGGGCGTTCGCGGTGCGGATATCGACGTTCGGCTGGAAAAAGATCTTGATGATGCCGACACCGTTATAGGAATTCGCAACGATGTGCTCGATGTCGTTGACGGTGGTCGTCAGCGCCCGCTGAAACGGCGTGGTGATGCGTCCGGCCATCTGGTCCGGCGGCAGACCGGTATATTGCCAGACCACCCCGATCACGGGGATCCCGATATCGGGAAAAATGTCGGTTGGCGTGCGCAGCGCGGCGAGCGGTCCGATAATCAGCAGAAGCAGCGCGAGCACGACAAACGTGTACGGCCGGCTCAGCGCGATACGGACCAGTGCGATCATAAATCAGGCATTCCCCGAACCCGCGCGGGGCGCGGGGATTGGCATTGCAGCAGGCCAATTTGTTCGCGCCGATTTACCTGAACCCGCGCCAAAAAGCCAACGCCCGCGAACTTCGCCGGCCTTCACGTCCGCGGCACTCGACTTCCACAGCCCCCCGCAGTGGCGTCGATCGATCGAGGCCGGACGCTCAGCGCATCAGTTTGAGGGCATCGGAAAAGAAATCCGGGCCGCCAAAATTGCCCGATTTCAGGGCAAGCAGCATGTTGCCCTCGCTGGCGCCGACGGCACGCAGCACCGGCACGCCGGCGGCGATCTCCGCACCGACCAGAAAACCGGGAATTTGCAGCCGATCGACCACCGCGCCGGAGGTTTCGCCGCCGGCGACAACCAGCCGCCGCACGCCTGCCCGCACCAATGCTTGCGCGACGTCGGCCATCGCCTGCTCGATCGCATGCCCGGCTGCATCGCGGCCATGACGTGACTGCAGAGCTGCCACCTGTTCCGGGGTCGCACTGCTGGCGATCAGGATCGGACCCTGCTGGAGCCGCTCCTTGGCCCAGCCGATGGCACGACGCGCCTCGTCGCAACCCGAGACGATCTGCTCCGGATCGAGATGCAGCACCGGCATGATCCGCTCAGCGCTGCCGACCTGTTGCAGCGTCGCCTGCGAACAACTGCCGGCGAGGCACGCCGCAGCACCGCCGACCGCGATGTCGGAAGCCGGGTTCGATGTGACCGATCGAGCAGCTCGCGCCGCCAGCAGCGCCCGCGCGAGGCCCAGTCCAATGCCGGACGCGCCAACCGAGAGCCGATGGTCGAGCGCCACCCTGCCGATGGTCTCGAGATCGCGATCGAACACCGCATCGACAATGGCAGCGCCAATATCGTTCGCGGAGAGGTCGGCGAGCCGTGCGCGAACAGCATCCGGGCCCCGTGCCAGCACCGCGAGATCGACCAGCCCGATCCGGGTCCGGCTCTGGCGCGACAGCACCCGCACCAGGTTGGAATCGTGCATCGGGTTGAGCGGATGATCCTTCAGCGGGCTTTCGCTGAGCGGCACCGCGCCGACAAACAGGTTGCCCTGGTAGACGGTGCGGCCGGTCCCGGGAAAGGCCGGCGTCACCAGCACGATGGCATCGCCGGAATCGGCACGCAGTGCATCCATGACCGGCCCGATATTGCCGGCGTCGGTGGAATCGAAGGTGGAGCAGATCTTGAACAGCACGTGATCGGCCCCGCGCCCGCGCAGCCATTGTTCGGCGGCACGCGAGCGCGTTACCGCAAGGCCGGCCTCGATCGACCGGCTCTTCAGCGACACCACGACCGCATCGATTTCGGGCAGCGCGAGATCGCCGGAGGGCACGCCGATGGTCTGCACCGTGCGCAACCCGCATCGGGTCAGCGTGTTGGCCAGATCGGACGCGCCGGTATAGTCATCGGCAATGCAGCCCAGCGCCAGTGTCACGGCTTTGCTCCGGCATAGGGCTTGAACCAGCCGAGACCGTCCATGGTGTTGCCGCGCGGGTTGTATTCGCAGCCGACAAAGCCGGCGTAGCCAAGCCGGTCGAGCTCGGTGAACAGGAAGGGATAGTTCAGTTCCTCACCGTCGGGCTCGTTGCGCGAGGGAATGCTGGCGATCTGGATGTGACCGATGATCGGCATCATCTCGCGCAGCCGCATGGTCACGTCGCCATGGATGATCTGGCAGTGATAGATGTCGAACTGCAGTTTCAGATTGGGAATCTTCATCTCGAGGATCAGGTCGTGGGCGAAGGCGAAATCGTTGAGGAAATAGCCGGGCACGTTGCGCGGGTTGATCGGCTCGATCACGATGTCGAGGCCATGGGGACGCAAGAATTCGGCGGCCCATTGCACCGACTTGCGAAACGCCGCCACCGCTGTCGGATCGCTGCGCCTCGCCATGCCCGCCATCAGATGCAGCCGCTTGACGCCGGTCGCCTGCACATAGGGCAGCGCGGTGCGCAGGCTCGCCTGCAGATCGGCAAAGCGGTCCGGCAGCGACGCAAAGCCTTTCTCCCCGGCCTCCCAGTTGCCGGGCGGCAGGTTGAACAGCGCCTGGGTCAGGCGGTTGCGATGGAGCCGCTCGCCGATCCTGTCGGCCGGATACTCATAGGGAAACAGGAATTCCACCGCGGTAAATCCCGCCTTGGCCGCCGCATCAAAACGATCGAGAAACGGGAGTTCGGCGAACATCATGCTGAGATTGGCCGCAAAATGGGGCATCGACGGTCCTCTTGTCTGTCATCTCTGCTGCGGCTCGCCCGGCAAATCCGTGCCGGTGACCCGCGCATACATCCGCGCCACCGAAGCATCGTCGTCGCGCCCCATGCCGGAGGCCGCCGTCATCAGGAACATCTGCAGCGCCGCGGCCGCGACCGGCACCGGGAATTTCGCGGTGCGCGCCATATCCTGGATGATGCCGAGGTCCTTGACGAAAATCTCCACCGCGCTGCGCGGCGCGTAGTCGCCGTCGAGCACATGCGGCATGCGGTTCTCGAACATCCAGGAATTGCCGGCTGACGCCGTGATTACCTCATAGACCTTGCGGATATCGAGGCCCTGTCTGGCGGCAAAGGCGATCGCCTCCGACGCCGCCGCGATATGCACGCCGGCGAGCAGCTGGTTGATCATCTTGAACGCGGCGCCCTGCCCCGCGGCATCGCCGAGTTCATAGAGCTTGGCCGCCATCGCATCGAGCGCCGGCCGTGCTCTGGCGAAGGCAGCAGCGCTGCCGGAGGCGAGAATGGTGAGTTCGCCCTCGGCCGCGCGCTGCGCGCCGCCGCTGATCGGCGCATCGAGATAGTGCCGGCCGGTCGCCTCCAGTTGTTTTGCCAGCCGCCGCGCGATGTCCGGATCCATGGTCGCGGCAGACACGAACACGGCGTCTCTGGCCAGCGTTTCCGCCACGCCGTCCTTGCCGAACAGAATGGCCTCGGTCTGCGCCGCATTGACGACAACGCTGACCACGATATCGGCCTGTTTTGCCGCCTCGGACGGCGTCCGCGCGCCGGTTCCGCCCTCGGCAACAAACCGCGCCACGGCATCCGCCGAAACATCGCAGCCGGTCACTTCAAAGCCGGCGCGCCGCAGCGAGGTCGCCATGCCGAAGCCCATCGAGCCGAGCCCGATCACGGCGATGCGCGGTTTGGTGGCGGCGGATTGAGGCATGCGGCAATTCCCGTGTTCCCTTGGCTTTCCTCGGCGCGCAGAGATTGGCCCTCGGCCTTTTCTCTGGGTATCACGGCTTGGCCGCGCCGCCAAAGCATCAGACAAGGCGGCGAAGAGGACGCTGCCATGAGCGAACCCAGGGTCCGCGAGCCGCGCGTCATTCCGGGATGCGCCTCTTTCTTGG
>JBDTKD010000085.1:0-3176 GCA_039935515.1 Bradyrhizobium sp. | reverse complement strand
CGCTGGTCGGGCCGGGCGCGGGCGGGGCGGCGACGGCATCGGCGGTGGTCGCCGACATTGCCGATGTCGCCCGCGGCATCCGCGCCAAGCCGTTTGGCCGCCCGGTCACGCAACTGCGCGCGACCCGGAAGGCGCCGATGGAGCGTCATGAAGGCGGCTACTACATCCGCCTGATGGCGCGCGACCTGGCCGGAACCGCCGCGACCATCGCGACCCGGCTTGCGCAGCAGAAGATCTCGATCGAATCGATCGTGCAGCGACATCCCGATGGCGTTGACGCGGCGGGCGCCCCCAGCAAGGCTTCGCCGGTGCCGGTTATCCTGATCACTTATGCAACCAGCGAGGATGCGGTATATCGCGCTTTGCAGGCGGTGCAGGGCGACAAGGTGATCAGCGGCCGGCCGCAGGTGATACGGATCGAAAAGAACTAGCGCGGCGTCGGCGTCCGGATGGACGGTGCGTTGCAACGATGACGAGTGCTCGCCGAACGATCGGCTGGCAAGTCTTGAGGGAGTACGCCGATGTCGACCCATATTTCCGTGCCGCCGCAGTTGTTGCTGGAGCGCATTATCACGTTGGAGATCGTGCGGGTGACGGAACGCGCGGCGGTGTCGGCCGCGCGGCTGCGCGGCCATGGCAACGAGAAGGCGGCTGACCAGGCCGCGGTCGACGCGATGCGGCGCGAACTCAACAAGCTGCCGATCGAGGGCACCGTGGTGATCGGCGAGGGCGAGCGCGACGAGGCGCCGATGCTGTTCATCGGCGAGAAGGTCGGCATCAATGCCGGTCCGCGGGTCGATATCGCGGTCGATCCGCTCGAGGGCACCACGCTGTGTGCCAAGAACATGCCGGGCTCGATCGCGACCATGGCGATGGCCGATGGCGGCACGCTGCTGCACGCGCCCGACGTCTACATGCAGAAGATCGCGGTCGGGCCCGGCTATGCCAAAGGCGTCGTCGAACTCGACGCCACGCCCGCCGACAACGTCCGGCGGCTGGCCAAGGCGAAGGGGGTCGACGCTTCGGCGATTACGGTGCTGGTGCTCGATCGTCCGCGCCACGCCGATATCATTCAGGGCGTGCGCAGCACCGGGGCGGCGGTCCGCCTCATCACTGACGGCGATGTCGCCGGCGTCATCCATTGCGCCGACCCCGACAATACCGGGGTCGACATGTATATCGGTACCGGCGGGGCGCCCGAAGGCGTGCTCGCGGCGGTGGCGCTGCGCTGCATCGGCGGCCAGATGCAGTGCCGGCTGATCCTCGACACCGAGGAGAAGCGCGAACGCGCCCGCAAGATGGGCGTGACCGATCCGCGCATGATCTACGGCATCGAGGATATGGCGCGGGGCGACTGCCTGTTCGCCGCCACCGGCGTCACCACCGGCTCGCTGCTGTCGGGTGTCAAGTTCTGCAAGGATGTGATCGAAACCGAGACCGTGGTGATGCGTTCGGTCACCGGCACCGTGCGCTATATCAAGGCCGAGCACCGCCAGCTCGAAAAATTCCACCTCGATTGAGAGGCCGCGATCATGGCTCGCAAGGTTGTCATCCGGCCGGTCGGTGCCGACGAGCGCGCGGCCTGGGAACCGCTGTGGAACGGCTATCTCGCCTTCTACAAGGCGACCCTCGCCCCCGGCGCCAGCGACGTCGCCTGGAAGCGGTTTCACGATCCTGACGAGCCGATGTTCCTGCTCGGGGCCTATGTCGACGGCAAACTCACGGGCATCGTGCAGTATCTGTTTCACCGCTCGACCTGGACGCCGGGCAAATACTGCTACCTGCAGGACCTGTTCGTCAGCGAAGACGCGCGCGGTCTTGGCGTGGGACGGGCGCTGATCGAAGCCGTCTACGAGAAGGCGAAGGCGGCCGGCGCGAGCCGGGTGCACTGGCTGACCCAGACCGGCAACGCCCAGGCGCGCATTCTCTACGATCAGGTCGCCGACAATTCCGGGTTCATGCAATATCGCAAGCTGTTTTGAGGCGCGCCATCCCGGAATGACAAAACGGGAACAGGGAGTCGACATGTCTGATATTTCGGCGGTGAAGACACTGGTGTTCGACGTGTTCGGCACCGTCGTGGACTGGCGCAGCAGCCTGATCGCGGATTTCACCAAATGGGGCGACCAGCGCGGCATCAAGGCGGACTGGACCGCGCTGGTCGACGGCTGGCGTGCGGTATACGCCGCGTCGATGGACGAGGTCAGAAAGCATCCGGAGCGCGGCTATGTCATCCTGGACCGGCTGCATCGGCAGTCGCTGGAAAAACTGGTCGCGCAACTATCGATTTCGGGATTGAACGATGCCGACCTGCACCATCTCACCCTGGGCTGGCATCGGCTGCATCCCTGGCCGGACAGCGTCGCCGGGCTGACCCGGCTGAAGACCAAATTCATCATCAGCCCGCTGTCCAACGGCAATGTGGCGCTGCTCACCAACATGGCGAAGTTCGCTGGCCTGCCTTGGGACCTCGTGATGTCGGCGGAATTGTTCGAGCATTACAAGCCGGATCCCGAAACCTATCTCGGGGCCGCGCGCCTGCTGTGCCTGCCACCGGAGCAGGTGATGATGGTCGCCGCTCACAATCACGATCTGAAGGCGGCGCAGAACCTCGGGTTGAAAACCGCGTTCGTCGCCCGACCGACCGAATACGGCCCGTTGCAGAAATACGATTTCGAGGCGAAGGGCGATTGGGACATCGTGGCGAAGGATTTTGCCGGGATCGCCGACCGGCTGGGGTGCTAGCCAAAGCGTTTTCGAGCGAAGTGGGTACCGGTTCGCGTGAAGAAAACGCGTCAAAACAAGAAGCTAAAGCCCGGTTCTGATGCAATCAGAACCGGACAGGCTTTAGGTCCGGCGCGGCGGCAAGGTCGGCATCCCGGGGGATGGCGGGTATAAGTCCGGCCCGCGCGATGCGAATCATTGAACTGCGGGCGGCCTTGCCTATCTGCTCTCGGCCATCATGACGCTTCCCGCATCCGCTTTGCCCGTTGAAGTGCCGCCGGCGTTTCTTGGCGTGTCGCATTCGGCGACCGGCAAATCGTGGCGCGACCGGCTCGATGCGCGCGGCGCGGCGCGGGCGCTTGCCATCACCCAGCGCTACCGGTTGCCGGAAATGCTGGCGCGGGTGCTGGCCGGGCGCGACGTCGAGATCGACGCGGTCGAGAACTTTCTCG